>NZ_JBATGR010000519.1:0-2892 GCF_049665975.1 Eudoraea sp. | reverse complement strand
CATAAGTTTCAGCATATATATGTCTGGTTTTTCTATGGTTTGTCTACCATTTCCTGGATCACCTCCAAAGATTTTGTCAGAATAAATCGATATAGAAAGAAAGGCTTTTTTACTAAAAAAAATGAATTTAAAACTGAACTGGCAAAACTAATAGGGTGGAAATTAATCTATTATACGTACGCATTAATCTTACCGCTTTTAATAGTCCCTCTTGCACCATGGATAATTATTCTGGCCTTTCTTAGTATGCATGTTGTCACTGGTTTGTTGATCAGTATTGTATTTCAGGTGGCACATATCATGCCCAATGTAGATTTTCCATTACCTGACGGAGACGGAATGCTGGAAGGAGACTGGCATGCACATCAACTGGCAACAACAAGTAATTTTTCCCCTAAAGGTTGGTTTTTATCCTGGTTAATAGGAGGATTAAACTACCAAATAGAGCATCACTTATTGCCAAATATTTGTCATATCCATTATAAAAAAATATCAGCTATAGTAGAACAAACGGCAAAGGAACACGGTATTCCTTATCATACTAAAAGGACTTTGGGGTCAGCCATTTGGGATCATATTAAAATGCTAAAAGAACTAGGCAAAGTATTGCCTTTAAAGGTAATAGCAGTAAAGAATTGACAAAGACTTAAAAACAAGAAATAAATAAAATAATTAATAATAAATATCAAAGTAATGAACGAAGGAACAGTAAAATTTTTTAATAGGGCCAAAGGATTTGGTTTTATAAAACCAGTTAATTCTGAAGAAGACATTTTTGTACACCAAAGTGGTCTTATTGATGAAATTAACGAGAACGACAACGTAAAGTTTAATTTGGAAAAAGGACAAAAGGGAATGAACGCAGTAAATGTGGAAGTTATCGACTAAGTCCTGAATGCCAAAACTAAATTCAAAGCCATCAGTACTGATGGCTTTTTTATTTGCCACAATTAAATTAAAATATTGCATAAAACATTGTGTGTTTAAAAGTACGTCAGAAGTGCCAGTACGCCATCATAAGAAATAATACATGAGAAAAGTAAAGAAGCGCCTAAACCAAGATTAATCCAAATGTTGGTTTTATGAGATTTCTTTAAATTTCTGCTGTTAATCAATCGCATAATTCCAGGACCAAAAGCCAAAACCAGCTTCAGAAATCTTTTTAAAAAATGGATTTGTCATTTTGGGTTTCACCCATAGTAGATTCTTTGGTGTTATATATTTCTGTTAGGATTATTAATATATCCGAGAATATAGATTAGATAGAAAAATTTTTAATTTAAGCCCGGAGCATAAAAATAAGGGATAAGGTTTCTTTAACCTTATTCTCCAATCCTTTATAATCCTTATTTGATAAAATTTCTTTACTAATAAGTTTAGATCCCATACCCACACAGGTAACACCGGCATCAAACCATGCTTTAAGATTTGCTTCTTCCGTGCTCACACCCCCGGTTGGCATAATACTCGTCCAGGGTTGTGGCCCTTTAATTGCTTTTACAAAACCGGGACCATATAGATCTCCCGGAAATAACTTCACGATTTCACATCCCAATTCCTCAGCCCTATTGATTTCGGTGAGTGAACCGCAACCTGGTGACCACAAGACTTTTCTTCTATTACAGACAATTGCAATATCTTCCCTTAATGATGGGGTCACAATAAAGTTGGCTCCCATTTGCATGAACATGCTTGCAGCCCCGGCATCTGTTATAGATCCTACGCCCATAATCATTCCCGGCAGTTCTTTTATCGCATATTTGTTCAGCTCTGAGAATACTTCAAAGGCAAAATCGCCACGTGCAGTGAACTCCATAAGCCTGGCCCCACCATCATAGCAGGCTTTCAATACTTTTTTTCCCAATTCAACATTCGGGTGATAAAACAAAGGAACCATTCCTGTTTCCTTCATTACTGATGCTACTTCTAATCTTGAATATTGTGCCATTATTTATACTTTACCTTACTACTCTACCTGAAGCATCGCCACCCATTAATTTTTGTACTTCATCAACAGATACAAGATTGGCATCGCCCCTTATAGTATGTTTTAAACATGAAGCCGCTACTGCAAAATCAAGAGCGTTCTGATCATCTTCAGGGTATTTTAACAAACCATAAATTAATCCCCCCATAAAAGAATCGCCTCCTCCTACTCTATCAACAATATGCGTTATCTGATATTGTCTGGTTTCATACATTTTCTTTCCATCGTAAAGTACTCCTGCCCATGTATTATGTGAGGCTGAAATGGAACCTCGCAAGGTGGTAATCACCTTTTTGGCTCTTGGGAATTTAGCCATCATTTGTTTACAGACGGACAGGAAGGCCTCTGCTTTTACATCATGTCCATGGGTTGTAATATCCAATCCTTCCGGTTTTAATCCAAAGTGTTTTTCTGCATCTTCCTCATTACCCAATATAATATCACAAAACGATGTAAGTTCGGTCATTATAGCTTCGCGGTCACCGCCATAATTCCATAATTTTGCACGGTAATTCAAGTCCGTTGATATGGTAATGCCCATCTTACTGGCAACTTTCACCGCTTCCAGACAGGCGTCAGCGGCTCCTTGTGAAATTGCGGGAGTAATACCGGTCCAATGAAACCACCCTGCCCCGACGAATACCTTTACCCAATCAATCATGCCTGGTTCAATCTCGCATATTGCGGAATGTGCCCTGTCATAGACCACCTTACTGCCACGGCTTACGGCCCCTGTTTCTAAAAAGTAAATCCCTAAGCGTTCACCACCAAAAACAATGTTTTGAGTATTAACACCCCTCTTGCGCATTTCCATCAAAGCACATTGCCCAATATCATTTTTAGGTAAACGAGTAACAAAGTCCACCGGTACGCCATAGTTGGCCAATGACACAGCTACATTAGAT
>NZ_JBATGR010000518.1:0-2691 GCF_049665975.1 Eudoraea sp. | reverse complement strand
TGCTGGAAAAGAATATTAATGACATCATCATAGCCCCAATTGCCTGTCTGACCTAAAATAGTTTTAGGACCAGCGTCAAATCGGGTAGGATCAAATAGAACCTGTTCACAACCAATTTCTCCTCTTTCAACATAACCAGTAAGAGCCTTAGCTGTTTCAATGATATCCTCTTCGGTGTAACCGTTTCCTTCACCCAGTGTAAAAAGCTCATACAATTCCCTTGCATAATTTTCATTTGGGTTGTTACCATTATTATAAACGCCATCCAAATAATAAAGCATGGCACTGGTAAGACCCATTTCACTAATAAAGGTTCTGAAATTACCTATGGCATTTCTTTGCAGGCAATTCGTATAATAATAAAGGAAAGAATTACAGTCATAAATATCCAGTTCAGTAACCAAATGGTTACTCCAGAAAAAGCTTAGCCGCTCCCTGAGGTTGTTGTTCAACAAGCCATTGGTATAGCTTATCCGCCATTCCTCGGCTTGGGCACGTCTAACCTGTCTTGCCAGATCGTCGTCTGCCGGATAGTTACTGTTATTCCAATCCGCCCACGCAGGAGCCGGAGTAGGGGCCATATTGACCGCTTCATTGATAAGGCTATTAACCAGGTTGCCAGCTGTCTGACCAACCGCCTGATTGATAGTTTGTACTGAGGCACTAAAACCCAGTCTTCTGTACAAATGCGCCGCCCTTATTTTATCCAAGGGTGTTGTGTACGGCGCTAATGTAGAGGTATTACAATTAACGAAGTATTCCATAGTTTTTTAGGCTTTAAGAACGTTCATGTGTTTAGGGGCAAATTCTTAACGCTTAAACTTAACGGATATTATGGTCATCCAAGTATTTTCGTTATTCTGCATGGAAATTACAATCTTCTTCTTGAAATTAGGACTGATTTGTCGATATTTTCGACAAACTGCTTTATTTTTTAAGAAATTGAAGAATTTATGGGTGTACATAATCAATTTGGGAAGGAAGGTGAAGAATTAGCCAAAGCTTATTTAGTAAACAATGGATACCTTATAATATGTCGTAATTATCGCTATTTAAAAGCTGAAATTGACATTATTGCGCAAAAGGGTGATACAATTGCTATAATTGAAGTGAAGTCGAGAAGCTCTGTATATTTTGAAAATATTGCTGAAACGGTAAGCAAAAAGAAAATAAGCTTACTGGTAACTGCTGCTGATTATTATATAAATACAAATAAAATTGAGAGGGAGGTAAGGTTTGATATCATTACTATCCTAAAAAAGAAGGACAAATTTCTCATAGAGCACCTGGAAGATGCTTTCTATCATTTTTAAAAATTTGTTTTAATTATAACATTATGTTATTTTTGAGGCTATTCTTAAAATATGAAAACAATCTCGTCTGTTGTAGAACATTACATCAAAAAGAAACCATTTTTACAAAGTGCTTTAGCCCAGGGGATTATTAACCTCACTTCATTATCGCGACTTATCAAACCAGAAATTCAGGAAGAATTAGGGAAAGATATCCGCAATGGTGCTATAGTTATGGCGCTTAAGCGATTGTCTGATGATCTTGAATTCAGAGCGACCCACAAAATAATAAAAGTCTTAAAAAATATTGGTGAAATTACAGTTCGCTCATCACTAACAGATTTTACTTTTCTGGTATCCGATTCCATTTTAGAAAACCAAACTGAACTCCTGGAAGAGGTGAATAAAAATAAAGATGTCTTTTACACTTCGTCCAGAGGAGTTAATGAGCTTAATATAGTGGTAAGTAATAGTTTGGATAGCATCGTAGAGGAGTTGTTTAAAGAAGAAAAGTGTACACAAAAAGCGGAAAACCTTTCTTCCATTACTGTAAAACTCCCGGCAGAAAATGTTTCCGTTCCAGGAATTTACTATTTCATTTTTCAGCGATTAGCGTGGGAGGGGATTATCCTATACGAAGTTATTTCTACAACCAATGAGTTTACTATCATTGTAAATGATGAACAGGTAGACATTGCTTTCAAAACAATAAAGGATTTAAAATCTTTGTAAAGCAGCAATATTAGATTAATATGGGTCACCCTTAAAGGGGCCATATACGGCATCCCGGAAACTTTTATGCAGACCTATTTGGTCATAAGGAAATAACTGAACAAATAAGACAGCTATAAGTTCATTTTCAGGATCTATCCAGAATAGTGTACTCGCAGCGCCATCCCAAAAAAATTCACCTACTATCCCATTGTTTTCTTCCTTAGAGACGGGTGGACGCAATCGAACTGCGAAATCAATACCAAAACCTACCTGTCCCTTACTTGGCAAAAAGGATCGCATTTCAACGCTATCTGCCAAATGATTTGTAGACATTAATTTGACAGTTTCAGGTTTTAAAATAACTACAGAATCTAATGCTCCTTCATGCATCATCATGCGGGCAAAGCGCATATAATTGTCTAGTGTTGAGGTAAGACCAGATCCGCCGCGGGTTAATGGCCAATGATTAAAATAATCGGATTTTGCTTCCTCGTCGGGTAGTTGGTTGAGCAGGCCATTGTCATCTAGTAAATACATGGCTGAAAAACGATCACGGCTATTTTCGGGGACATAATAACGCGTCTCTTTCATGCCGAGGGGATCCAGTACGTTTTCCCTCACATATTCACCATATGGCTTCCCCGAAATCCGTTCAACCAAAAAGGCCTGAACATCTACACAGGGG
>NZ_JBATGR010000517.1:0-2678 GCF_049665975.1 Eudoraea sp. | reverse complement strand
GCACTTGCCCCTTTAAATCATGAAACCACAGAAATCTGTACACAGGTTGAACGCGAGTTTTTAAAGGAACTAGAAGGCGGCTGTACAGCACCAATAGGAGCTTTGGCTACTATTGAAAACAATTTATTACATTTTAAAGGCATATTATTATCTATTGATGGGCAACGAACTGTAAGCATTGATAAAAAAATCAGACTGGCAGATGCAATAGATTTTGGTAAAGCCTGCGCACAAGAGGTCTTATTTGATGGAGGGAAGGAATTGATGCGAGACATAAAAATCCAAATAAACCAATGAAAAATGTCCTCTCCACAAAACTCCTCACTTCCGGGCAAAAAAAGATTCTGAATGATGCTGGTATTAATTTTCAGGAATACGAAGCCATAAATATCCATTACCAAGAATTTCAATTAACCACTGATTTTGATTATTTTATTTTTACGAGTCAGAATGCGGTTAGGGCATTTATAAACCATAATTCAAATTTTCCTATAAAAAAGAAATTGGGAAGAGAGTGTTTTTGCGTCGGGGAAAAAACCAAATCACTTTTAGAAAAAAATGGATATAAAGTTGTAAAAATGGCCCATAATGGAGCCGAATTAGGTGTTTTTATTGCAAAAAACTATAAAAAAGAGTCATTTTTATTTTTTTGTGGAAATAGAAGAAATGATGATTTACCTAATATTTTGACCAAACATAAGATTCATTTCAAGGAAATTATAGTATACCAAACAGAATTAAATCCTCAGCATTTTTCAGAACTCTTTGATGGCATATTGTTTTTTAGTCCCAGTGGAGTAAAGAGTTTTACTTTGTCAAATGAGGTAGGTCATAGTACGGCATTCTGTATAGGCCATACGACGGCAGGAGAAGCTGCCCTATTTACAGATTCCATAGTAGTAGCAGATACCCCGGTTGTAGAAAATCTGTTGAATAAGGTATCATTGCATTATAATTTGAGCATTAAGAAATAAAATGAGTATAAAAAACGATTTATTTTTAAGAGCACTACAAGGTGAAACTGTAGAGCGCCCACCAGTATGGATGATGAGACAGGCTGGCAGATACCTGCCAGAATTTATGAAGATTAAGGAGAAATATGATTTCTTCACCAGATGCCAGACGCCAGAATTGGCTTCTGAAATTACGGTCCAACCTATTCGGCGATATGGAATGGACGCAGCCATACTTTTTAGCGATATTCTTGTCATACCTCAAGCTATGCAAATAGAAGTGCAGATGAAACCCGATTTTGGACCCTATTTGCCCAAGCCTATTCGCTCTCAAAAAGATGTAGACCGTGTTTTAGTTCCAGATGTTTATGAAGAATTGGATTATGTAATGCAGGCTATTACCGCAACTAAAGAGAAATTGGAAGATGAGATTCCATTAATTGGTTTTGCGGGTTCTCCATGGACTATTCTCTGCTATTGTGTACAGGGGCAAGGCAGCAAAACCTTTGATAAAGCCAAGGAATTCTGCTTTACACAACCAGTTGCTGCCCATAATTTGTTGCAGAAAATTACTGATACCACTATCTCATATTTGAAAGCCAAGGTTAAAGCAGGCGTAAATGCAGTTCAGATATTCGATTCCTGGGGCGGCATGCTATCACCCAATGACTACAAAGAATTTTCATGGTATTATATTCAACAAATCATAGATGCCTTAAAGGAGGAAACGCAGGTAATTGTCTTTGGGAAAGGTTGCTGGTTTGCCTTAAGCGATATGGCGAAATCTGGTGCAGCTGCACTTGGAGTGGATTGGACTTGTTCTGCACGAAATGCCAGGTATTTGACAGGAGGTAAAATAACGCTCCAGGGAAATTTTGATCCCGCCCGCTTATTATCGCCCCCGCAAGTCATTAAAAAAATGGTCACCCAAATGATAAATGAATTTGGAAAGGATCAATATATCGTTAATCTCGGCCATGGGATTCTACCAAACGTCCCTGTGGAAAACGCAAAGGCATTTATAGATGCTGTAAAAGAGTATAAGCCTTAAGGTAAAAGGGGGGTTAAATTATATAGCCCCATTCATTACCTCAGTAGAATCAAAGTGTTTGATGTCTGATAGTCGTATAAGTAGTTTATTTGCTTTAGAGCCATTAAAAACTGTGGACACCTCCGCTTTACACACTTTTTTAGCTTCAAATAAAAAAGAATTTAATCGCTTTTTTCCAATTACCTTAAGACAAAATGAGACTATTCAGGCCTCTGAAAACTACATTCTAAATAAAAGTGAACAGATAAAATTAAAAACAGAATTTACTTTTGCCCTAAAAACAAATAATACTGTTTTAGGCTTACTTATATTAAAAAAATTGAATTGGGAGCTTAAGCGGGGTGAAATAGCTTATTGTATTGATAAAAATTATCAGGGTAGAGGTTGGATTACCAGAGCTGTAAAGGAAATTACTTCTTTTGCATTCAAAGATCTTGGCTTAAAAAGTCTGGAAATAATTGTATCCAAGCAAAATAAAGCGAGTATTAGAGTAGCAGAAAAATCCGGGTATAAATGGACAAAAACATTGTTAAAAGCCCATACTCCTCCAAATGAAGAGCCGCTTGATATGGAATTATATGAAAAATCAAATGAAAAATAAATTCTACAGTTACATTGAAGAACTTCAAGACACAATTACTTCCAGATTAGAAGAAATTGATGGTTCCGCTAAA
>NZ_JBATGR010000516.1:0-6934 GCF_049665975.1 Eudoraea sp. | reverse complement strand
TTTCGCCTGCAAAAAAAGCATATTTGGATATGCAATATGATACCCTTTCCAAACATGGACTTCATTGGGCGGCTTATATTCCTGTTGATACAGCATATGTATGGTCTCCAGAGAGTTATGCAGGTATTCCAAAAGAAAACATTTTAGGAGTTGAAGCTCCGCTTTGGTCAGAAACTATAAGCAATATTGATGAATTAGAATATTTGGCATTTCCAAGGGTAATCGGGTATTCTGAATTGAGTTGGAGTCCGGAAGAAAACCGAAATTGGGAAAATTTCAAGGTGCGTCTGGCAAATCAGGCGCCTTATTTGGACCGGATGAATGTGAAATTTTACCCTTCTGAATTAATTGATTGGAAGGAAAGTAGATTTACTTATAAAACCATTCAAAAAGATTAGTTTTTACCGTAGACTATTCTTCCTCATCTGCCTTATCCGCATCTTCAGAAGTTGCAGTAAAATCTGTAATTCCATGATCATGTAAAATATTATACCATTGTATAACTTTTTTTATATCACTTACATAGACCTTGTCTTCATCGTAATTGGGTAATACTTCAAAAAAATATTCCTCAAGGCTTAATTTGTTATCTTTATGTTTAACGGAGGTTTTACCTCCTTTTTCCTTGATTTGAATTTTTTCAAATACGGCTCTAAGCGGAAGCTCTTCCTCCAAAGTATAAATAGCAATTTCAGATAACACGCTCACATTACTGCTCATACCCACAGTAACTCTTTTATTATCCAGCAGGGATTCCGCGACAAGCCCTGTTCTGGTTTGGGTAAGTAATCTATAAAGCCCGGGCCTTCCGCCAATTGATAGTATTTTATCTAAACTCATAAATATTTTTAAAACGATAAATATTAAACTCTATGAAATTAATCTTCCCGTTTAGCGTACTTTTTTCAAATCAGGAAAACGCATTTTATACTCCACATTGATTTTACCTTTTGAGATGTTGGCAAGCTTGCCTTTAAGCAGCCTTTTTTTGAGGCTGGAGAGTTTATCTGTAAAGAGAATTCCTTCAATATGGTCGTATTCATGTTGTATAACTCTTGCTAAAAGTCCATCAAAAGACTCTTTATGTGCTTTGAAGTTCTCATCCAAATAGCTAATTGAAATGGTATCCATACGTGAAACATCCTCACGGATATCAGGAATACTAAGACAACCTTCATTAAAAGTCCAATTAGTGCCGGATTCATCCTCAATTTTGGCATTAATAAATACTCTTTTAAAATTTTTAAGGGCCTCCTGTTCTTCCGGAGATAATTCATCATCATCTGCAAAAGGTCCTGTGTCTACTATAAATAGTCGAATCGGCAGTCCAATTTGAGGTGCGGCCAGGCCTACGCCATTTGCATTATACATAGTTTCCCACATATTCGCAATCAATTCCATTAATTTAGGGTAGTCTTTGTTTATAGATTTCCCTACTTTTCTTAAAATTGGATCCCCGTAGGCTAAAATAGATAAATTCATTCTATTGTATTCTGTTTAAATATGACTGTAAAATAAGGGTTGCACTTATTTCGTCTATCAATTCCTTATTCCGTCGTTGCTTTTTTTTAACCCCTGATTCTATCATGGTTTGAAAAGCAACTTTTGATGTAAATCGCTCATCCTGCCGATCAATTGGAATTAATGGAAAAGAAGTCCTTAATTTTTTTAAAAATACCTGAATTGATACTTCTGATTCAGATGGCGTGTTGTCCCATTGCTTAGGCTCACCCACAACTATCGCTGCTATATCTTCTTTGGCTGTATACTCTTTAAGATACTGTAAAAGATCTTTGGTATTTACGGTAGCCAAACCAGAGGCAATAAGCTGTAACTCGTCTGTAACTGCTATCCCGGTCCGTTGTTTACCAAAATCTAGTGCAATAATTCTCGCCAAATCAATTTTTTTTGCAAAAATAAGGGATAATTTGTTACGCCTATAAAAATTAAAGATTAATTAGTAGTTACCTCCTATCTTTGCGCAAATTATTCTGGCAATATGAATACACTCCGAAAAACAATTGAAAATGCCTGGGACAATAGAGAACTCCTTAAAGAAACTAAAACACAAGATGCTATAAGGCAGGTAATTCAATTCATTGATGATGGAAAATTACGATGTGCAGAACCCGTGAAGGGAGATTGGCAGATAAATGAATGGGTTAAAAAAGCAGTTGTACTTTACTTTCCTATTCAGAAAATGCAAACACTTGAAGCAGGGATTTTTGAATACCACGATAAGATTCCTCTGAAGAGGGGCTACAAGGAAAAGGGGATTCGCGTGGTCCCACATGCTGTAGCTAGACATGGTGCCTACATTTCAAAAGGCACAATTCTCATGCCAAGTTATGTAAATATTGGTGCCTATGTAGACGAAGGCACAATGGTTGATACCTGGGCCACTGTTGGGAGCTGTGCGCAAATTGGAAAAAACGTACATTTAAGTGGCGGTGTTGGAATTGGAGGAGTTTTAGAGCCCTTACAGGCTGCCCCTGTTATTATTGAAGACAATGCCTTTATTGGCAGCAGATGTATTGTTGTTGAAGGTGTAAGAGTTGAACAGGAGGCAGTTTTAGGAGCAAATGTTGTGTTAACCGCTTCCACAAAAATTATTGATGTCACTGGTGTCACTCCTGTAGAGCGAAAAGGTTTGGTCCCTGCAAGGTCTGTAGTAATTCCCGGAAGCTATACAAAGAAATTTCCTGCAGGAGAATTTCAGGTTCCCTGCGCTCTTATTATTGGTGTTCGTAAAGCAAGTACAAACAAAAAAACCTCGTTAAATGAAGCACTCAGAGAGTATAATGTAGCTGTATAATTTTTTTAAAAATATTGTTTGGGATAATATTTTCTCTAATTTATAGTTATAACTTTGTTAATTGTATTTAGAATAATACCTATATCATTTTTTAAATGACTAGTTCGAAGGAGAAAATATCAGCATTAATTATTACTTATAATGAAATTGGATACATAGAAAAATGTATCCAATCTATAGATTTTGCGGATGAAATAATCGTAGTTGATTCTTTTAGTACTGATGGGACTTTCGAATATTTGGTCAATCTAAAAAATGTAAAGGTAATTCAACATCCTTTTGACAACTTTACGGTACAAAAATCTTTTGCATTAAAGCAGGCTTCAAATGATTGGGTTCTGTTTTTAGATGCAGATGAGGTTGTTACCGAAAATCTTAAATCTGAGATTTTAAATACCATAAATTCGAAACCTCAACACTCTGCATACTGGTTTTATAGAAAATTTATGTTCCAAAATAAGTCCTTACTATTTAGCGGTTGGCAAACCGATAAAAATTATCGCCTTTTTAGAAAGAATAAAGTTAAATTTTCCGAAGAAAAATTGGTGCATGAGACTTTAGATGTAAATGGGTCTTCTGGAATCTTAAATGAAAAACTCATTCATTATTGCTACAAAAATTTCGAGGAATACAAGGAGAAAATGATGAGTTATGGTCGATTAAAGGCTAAAGAATCATTTTTCAAAGAGAATAAATTCAATTATTTTTACATGATCGTTAAGCCAAGTTGGAAATTTTTTCAAAGTTATTTCCTTCGATTAGGTATACTTGATGGCAAAAAAGGCATTATTATCTGCTATCTGGATGCACTTGGAGTTCTGGAGCGTTTTCGTGAGTTAAAGAAATTGGAAAATAATAATGACCTTGCTTATTATTTAGCTATGCCCGAATAGAGGCAGTTACGCTTCCTTTCTCTTACTACATTATCCCTTACCGAAAAGATAATTGTGAAATAGATTAATATCATCAATCTTTTCGCAATTTGAAGTATTATTTTTACTTATTTTAGTGCAATTCTGCATTGAATTTCCTTCAATACTAAAACTTCATATTCGAATTTTAATTACTTCGAAGATGTCCTTGTTTTAATGAACTTGATGCCCTTTTAACTATGTTAATCCAGCATTAATTTAGAAAGCATATTGGATATGATATGCAAAAAACTACATTTGTAATAACAGTGATCATAAATAATCTTAAATGAGTGCGGTAAGTGTAATAGTAAGTACTTATAATCAACCTGAATTGTTGGAAAAGGTTCTTTGGGGATTCAATTGCCAGACCTTTATGGATTTCGAATTGATCATTGCCGAAGATGGATCGGGGGCCCAAACCAAGGAATTAATTAATAATATAAAGACCAAGTTATCCTTTCCGATAAGTCATATTTCGCACAATGATGATGGCTGTCAGAAAACCAAAATTTTAACTAAGGCCCTTCTATCATCCAATACGGATTATATAATTTTAACAGAAGGCGACTGTATTCCCAGAGAGGATTTTGTGCAGGTTCACTTTATAAATAAGGCCACTAAAACATTTATTTCAGGAGTCCATTATTTGTTGCCTTTATATATATCGAGGTCTTTAACCCTAAAAGACATTGAAGAACAAAATTGCTTCAAAATCAACTGGCTAAGAAAGCAAGGAATAAAAAAATCATTCAAAAATGCAAAGCTTAAGTCAAGAGGATTTATTTCACAAGCCTTTAATACTTTAACACCAAGAAAGTACAGTTGGAACAGGTCTAATTCTTCGGGCTGGAAAAATGATATTCTTAAAGTTATTGAATCTTGCAAAGATATCGGATGTGAAGGTGAGGAAAGAGAATTTGTAGAACGTTTGCACAATTTTGGGATTAAGTTTAAGCAACTTAGATATAGCGCAGTATGTGTAAATCTAGTTCATAAAAGCGGTTCTAAAACTCCTGAAGTTCTTAATGAGAATGTGGTAAACAGGAAATTTCTTGTTATTCAACAAAAAATGATAGGGGATGTTTTAGCCAGTACGGTCATTTGCCGTACTTTAAAACATTTGTTCCCTGAATGTACCATCCATTATATCGCAAATGAAAATACCTTAGCGGTATTGAATAACAATCCACATATTGATGATATCATCGTTTTTAAAAAAGAATATAGCGAAAATAAAAAGGCCTTTTATTCATTTTTAAAATCGATCCAATCACAATCTTACGACGTAGTTATAGATGCTTACGGTAAATTGGAAAGCAACCTGATTTCTATTTTTGCCCGATCGCCACGGAAAATTGCTCATTACAGGTGGTACACCTCCTGGATATATACCGATACCGTAACGGAAATCCAAATTCCTGATAATAAGAATTCACTTGCCAATAAAATCAGATTGCAATTAGTTAGTCCACTTACATCAGAATTTGATGATTATTCCATCTCTCCTAAATTATATCTAAGTCAGGAAGAAAATGCTTTGGCCCAACAAATGATTGGGGAATTAAAAACAAGTTCTGATCAGAAACTGATTATGATTAGTCTTTTGGGGAGTAGTGCTTTAAAAACTTACCCTTCTGAATATATGTCCAAAGTTGTTGACATAGTTTGTTCAAACGTTGATGGCATGGTACTTTTTAATTATTTACCAAATCAAAAAGATGAAGCCAGGGCCATTTATGACCAGTGTAATGAAGTCTCCAAATCAATAATAAATTTTGACTTTTACGCAAATTCTTTAAGGGAGTTTATTTTGATACTTTCTAAGTGTGATGCCTTAATTGGAAATGAGGGAGGGGCAGCTAATATGGCCAAAGCTTTAAGGATACCCACATTTTGCATCTTTAGCCCTTTTATTGTTAAGGAAGCATGGCATGATAGTTCATCTGAGTTTAATATTGCTATCCATTTAAATGACTATCATCCGGAATTATTTGTAAATATGGACAAAAACAAAATTAAAAAAGTAATACGATCCCTCTACGATTATTTTAAACCTATTCTTTTTGAAGAACAATTACTTCTTTTTCTAAATAAGTATTGCAGTAAAGCTATTATAGACAATTCATTGAATGAGAGATATTAAATTTGATGTAGCCATAATCATCATCAATTATAATTCGTCTGAGTTTACCCAAAAGTGTATCCAAAGCGTTTTGGAAAATACGACTGGTACAATTTCCTACGAAATAATTGTAGTAGATAATGCCTCCAAAAATAAAGATTATGAGGTATTGAAGAACTATATTTCTGAACTAAAAAACACCAATATAAGCCTCTATAGAAGCAGGATAAATACTGGTTTTGGCGGTGGTAACATGTATGGGGTGCAGTTTGCCAATGCAAATTACTACCTGTTCTTAAACAACGACACTTTACTTATAAAAGATCCCATAAAAATATGTTATGATTTTATGGAAAAAACAGAGGATGCAGCATTATGCGGTCCTCAAATTTTTAATGAGTATCATAAAAAAGAAGTTAGTTTTGATCATTTCACTTCTATAGGAAGGGAGATTTTTGGAAAAAAAATGTTGGAGTTTATTTTTCCAGGAACGAAGCCTAACAGACGAAAACAGTATACAATGCCATTATCAGTTGATTATGTAAATGGTAGCTTTATGTTTTTTAGGGCTATGGATTTTGATTCTGTTGGTGGGTTTGACACAACTATTTTCCTGTATTTTGAGGAAAGTGATATTTGTTATCGGCTAAAGAAAAAAAATAGAAAAACATATTTTATTCCCTCCGCTTCTTATCTTCATTATCAAGGAATGAGTATTCAAAAAGCCGCATGGAATATTCGAACCAAAATTGAACTTAAAACGTCAATGTTTTATGTAATAAGAAAGAATTACGGGTATTTGCATTATCAAATACTAAGAATGTTTTTTATTTTGCGTTATGGCCTGGTTTCTATTGTAAAACCTAAATATTTTAAATTATTCCATCGTATATTAATAGGACTTCCAATGGGGAAATCGTTAAAACAAGAACAACGTATTTTACCGTAAATTAGACCAGAATTAAGTATTAATAAATTTTTATCCTTTAGTAAACAAGAATGATCCAAGAAGAAATTGCAGCAGCAGTAGAAATATTAAAAAGAGGAGGGATTATACTATATCCAACCGATACTGTTTGGGGT
>NZ_JBATGR010000515.1:0-2624 GCF_049665975.1 Eudoraea sp. | reverse complement strand
TCAGTGCCAATGACTTGGAATCACCCAGCTCCTCCCATATGAGTATTTGATTGCTTTTACCCATGCCCATATCTCGATTCCCTTTGCGGAGATTGTATAAAGATACGGCCGGCGTCATGTTAATAAATGCTTGAACGGCACGTGCACGATCTACATATTCATATACATTATCAATGGTTTTACGATTAGGGATACCATCAAAAAATTCCAAGGTTCCGATGGGTGATCCTACTAAATCTGGAGTCGTAATATTCTCCGGAATAGGTGTGGTCATTTTCATGACAGGTTGCTGCGTTACCATTTTGGGCTTTTGAGCCTGAACGGTAAGCATCGTTGTGGCTATAAGCGCACAGGAAATTGATGATTTTAAAATATTCAATGTTTTCATTTTTTTTGATTTAATAATTAATAATAGGTGTCACCTTATTTCAGTTTTTATTTTGACTGTAAACTTTTACATTCCTAATTTTTTGGTATGGCAACAGGATACTCTTTCATTAATTTTTTTACCGCTTTAGGAATATTTTTTGCACGCTTTTTCGTATTTGTAGTTATCGTTTTTTGATAGGTGCCTTGCCAGGCCAGTTTTTTAGTACCACCATCATATACATCAACAACCATAGTACCTACCTGATAATCATCTTGGCTGTACGTTGTTGTGGCACTTCCCATGCCAACACCTCCAACGCCCATGCCCCAACCACGATACATACCGACGCCATAGCCCATTCCGCCATTAAAATCGGTATAAGCGGTGGTACTGGTTTTGTTATCAATAACAAAATAAAGCGTAACAACTACATCGGCATTATCTGTCACAAGGGTCATGTTTCTTGCAGTAAATTCTTCTTTAAATGCCGTTAGAATTCTCTTTTTATCGATATCGTTGAGCAATTGATTACTGTTTTTTTGCCAACCGGCAAAACTGTAGGTGTTATACTTGGTGAAATCGATTGTTTTGTCGTAATCGGAATTAGCCTGTGCATTTACAGCACCATAGGTACATGTTAATAAAACAGCAGCTACTAATATTCTGAATAAATTTTTAATTTTTTTCATTTTATTTGGTTTAAGTGTTACTATGTATATCATCATTTTAAAAGAGCATAGGAATCTTGCCTGTAAAGAAGTTTTACAGGCAAGACACTATCCTGACTAATCAAATTCATCAAAAAATGGAATACTATCCAGTATTTCAAGTCTGATCGCACTTAAAATGTAATTTTCAAGCTGATAAAACTGAGCTGCTACTTTTGATCCAGAAGATTTCTTGATTTTCTTATAATACTTGTCAATAAGCTTGTCAAGGCTTTTCTTTTGGGTCATTACAACCTTCATTAATTCATCTGTTTGTTCATCACCAATTACACCATAATTGTTGGCGTAATTCACTAGTATCTGCAAGCGTTTTTGACCTAATAATTTGCGTTGAACTTCATATTCATCATAAAGCATCCAGAACGCAGTATCGCCTTCATTATCCATAAATGCCATAGTCATATCTTTCTTTTCCATTCCAAAAACGGCCTGGAACATTTCAACTTCTTCCTGCAATGATTGGGCAAAACTTATGTTGCCTACGGCAATCAAAAAGCCAAGGGCTAATACAAATTTTTTACTGATAAGATTAATTATTTTGATTTTCATGATTTTATTTAATTTTAATTATTTACCAGTTCCACATCATTAGGAACCCATGTTTTATTGTTGAAGGCGTTAAGCGGACCGTAGTAGCGTATGTACACAAAGAATCCTTGGTCAGGGATTACTTCTACCCAGTTTTGCTTCTCAACGCCTGTCGGTTGTTTGACTGAAAAGTAAATATCAATGGAGCCATCATCATTCGTAACCGGAGGCGGCGTTTGCTGGCTACTGATACTTGGGTAAGGCATCGTATTAACCACGCAGCGATTAAGGTTATCGTAAACAGTAACTGACCAGAAAAGCTTCACAGGAACTCCCGGAGGCATATTCAATTTATACGTTTTGTTGCCGTCGAAGAAATTATCGTCACTATCCTTATAGGTAGTTTGGTATCTCGAACCAAGACCTTCAGGCATTTGCATGGCCATTGCCGGCGTAATACCATCAGCAGTGAAATGAAATACCGTACGTGCCTCAAGGTTGATATAATCGTTCTCATAGAACGTAGAATTGTTAATTACATATGGACTTTCCCAATTGCGATCAGGATATACATTCGCATTTGGAACTCGAGTATTAAATGCAATGACGCGTGACATCGCTACCCCTTGCTCTGCAGCTTTAGCCATGATGTTCTGCATGCGCGCGTCAGGATTAAAAGGTTTCCCTTTTTCAATTCCAATAGAGGCCAATTCACCCAGGCGCTCTTTACCAAATGCCTCGGCAGGTTCGTAATTAATTAATTCGTGCATCCAGGCAAAAGCCCTGGCATCTTCCGGTACCAAAGTGTTGATTGGAACACCGGTAACATTTCTGTATGTATTCTCTCTAGGCCCTGTGCTTAAAGGATAGATTTTACAGCCTTCGCGGAAATAATCCATGGCGCCTTCGCCAAAACCTATTACAGCTGCATTGGCACGAACAAATGAGAAAACACGATAGGTTGGCGATTTAAATACGAAATAACCCTCAGGAACTTC
>NZ_JBATGR010000514.1:0-4333 GCF_049665975.1 Eudoraea sp. | reverse complement strand
TCTGCCGTTCTTGCTAAAACAAAAATATTCTTTTCTTTGAATTTAGCAACCGTCACTTCTTCAGCTGTCCATGAGTCCCGAACTTTTACGCTGCCACAATTTTGAAACACAAAGGAGAAAGCAATTAACACTAGTATGGTAAGAATTTTTTTCATAACAATTGGAGTATTTTTTACATTATTTATTTAAGCCGTCCAAGCTACTAAAAATATACTATCTAATTGCAAGGAACAACTAGTATATTCAGATCAGATCTGGACTATAGTCCCAAAATAAATCCAAAATAAAATCGCAATCCGTCGTCAGACCCAAATAGCCCTATGTTAGCAGTGATCAAATCTGTTCCGTTCACAAAAAATCCACCTCCATAGGAGGTATTCCAGATATTTCGATTAAAGGAGGGGTCAACCACCAGATTGTCATCCACCCAGATTCTACCTATATCAAAACCACCAAAAACACCTACTTCAACCGGTATTAGTCCTGTTTTGTATCTTTTAAAATTAAAGCGGAGATCCGAGGTCTGGTAAAAGGATGATTTTCCCGTAAAACGCTCGTTTCTATAACCACGTAAGCCATCGTTGCCACCTATACTCGCGGCCTGGTAAAACTCAAAATCATCCCCAAAAATTAGATGGGCCTTTGACTTTGTAGCAAAAACCAATTGACCGTTTGATGATATTTTGTAGGCAAAACCCAGCGTAGGAATAACATACCCAAATGTATCTGAATTATCGAGATTGGAGGTAATTCCGGTTTTTAATTCCACCTCCATCCCCAGGGTTGGAAATGCAGGGTTATCACTATTAGTAAAACTGTAAACAGCTTCGGCACCTATAAAATTATTTTTCTCTTCCTGGGGGATAAAATCAGAAAATAAATTTATATATCTTCCCTGGGTCTCTTCCAGCTCATAGGATTTATAATTTACCCCGATACTAAATTCACCATTATTCTCTCCATGCCATACCAATCCCGCAAAACCGCCTAATGTTCCTAGTTTGACACGATTGTAATTCAGATTAAAATTATCCTCATCTTCAACGTTTGGATTCGGTGTAGAATTACCAAAACCAAAAAAGTTTATGCTGTAATTAGGACTGGTTAGTATACCATTAATTGCCAGATTCCATTTACCTGCCACATGAGCAAATTCTCCGTGATATTGTATATCAAATCCACCCGTAGATGTATATAAGGCGGCTGCTATCCTGTTGGTGGAGGTAAACGGATTTCGCTCAAAGCCATAGGCAGTATGCCCGGCTATAATGCCTATCTTTAAACCATCATCCGGGTTAATTCCTATTAATGGAAGTATTGCATTAACATTATATTTTGGCTTCCTATAGTCATAATTATTATTCTCATAATCATCTCTAATATGCTGTTTGCCCTTTTTAGTAATCAGCGTATTGGGTTTACTTCTAAAATCATAGATATGGGTCTTTTTCCCTTTTAACACCTCATATCTATCATTATTAGAACCTCCTATCATACGTATTTTTATAGGATGATCTCCTACGCCGGCAACGTGAAAATAATCATCATCGTCCAGACCATACACCCAAATTTCTTTGGTGCTTCCGGCTTCATATATTTTTTCATGAAACACCTGGCCTTTTTCACCCTTCTTTATTCTATAGCCCGTAACTTTGGTTTTGCCTTCGGGCATTCTTTCAATCTCGAACCAATCATCCTTATCCGTGCCCGTTACCACGGAATGTTTATTCACCACTTTAAAATACGCATCAGAAATTTTTCGCAAATTAGCCCTCCTGCCTTTTAACTTGCGCTTTATATCCTCCATATTCTCATCCTTCACTTCATCGGGTAAGTTTTCAAATGCGGCATCTATGACCTCATCAGTAATATGAGAAGCTACATAAGCCGCCTGTTCATCCCAAACTGCTTTGTCTGATTCTTGTATCACGGCAACATCGAGAACATATGGATTTAAATTGCTCCATTGTACATCTTTGATATCTTCTTCGTATGAATTTAAGACACGTGCTGGGGCTGCCAGTAGAGTAGCCAGTCCGAGTGCAAAACCATCATTCATAATTGAAAATGCCTGATCCCTATCTCTTGGCACCGGTTTATAAGTAGTCACTCCATCTTCTTTAAAAGCTGCCCAGCGCCATTGATCCTGATGTCGATCCCAGTCACCCAATAACATATCAAATAGCCGCGCACGCACATAGGTCGTTTCATCTATTTTGTGATCTTCATCCTTTTTCAATTTTTCCAACATATCAAGAGTACTAATCATCTCATTGGCATAACCAAAACTGGCTTTATCTCCATGGCCGTCTGCTGTTCGTTCCTCAATTGCATAAAGTGCATCGCCAAATTCATCGTTAAAACGACCTATAGCATTCTGCTTTGGCACATAATATAACCTAGGATTGGTATGGTATATCCCAACGGCATCGGCTAAGTCTCCGATAATAAACTGGGTATAAGGATGATCTCCTGTGAAAACGTCCAATACAAGTTCTTCCGTTTTTGTGCCCTCAAATTCATTCTTAACATATTGGTTCTTAAAACCAACAGCTTGTATATAAAGCAACGCATCTTTACGCATTGCCCTCATAATATATTCCTGCCCTTTATCGTTTGTGAAACGCAAAGAACTGGACTGGTGCCCTCCTCCTTTTCTCAACGGACTCAGGCCTCCAAATAGTGTATCCAGATTTACAACAGGCACAGTAAGTTCTGTGCTATATAATTTACGATAACGTTCTCCCCATAGCCATTTAAAAGTCTTGCCCTTATCGGTTTCTTCTTTGGTATAAATTGAAGCCGTTTTTTCCTTTGGGAAGTTATCCGGATAATCTGCTACAATTGGACGATCCTCTTTTAATACCTCAGTTTCAAATACTATTTTATCGTCTTTTGTTGAGAAGAAACTCACGTGGGAAGAACCATCTTTAAAAACATCCAATCTGGCATAACCTGGTGATCCGTAAGAAAATTGGCCTCCGCCTACATTCCGTGTTGGAGTAGATTTAGAACCGGCTCCGCTAATTATTTGTGGTAAATTAGATTCCACCAAATATTGAAGGCTGTGTTCATGTCCTGAAACAAAAATTATTTTATCATTATCCTGAGACAAAGTAATTATACGATCTCTAAACTCATCATATCTTTTGTATTGTATATCTGCAGGAGAGACACCTCCGGCACGTCGGATAACATTTTTTAGAGTCCCCAAAATTGGAATTGGGGTCATATGCTGCCCTACTGAAAACTGACCGCCATGAGGGCCATTTGTAAACAACGGATGATGTAACGCAATAACCGTTGTTTTACCTCTGGCTTTTTTAATAAGACTTTCATATTCAAGAAAAAAACGGTTACGGGTTCTAATTTCACAATTATCATTTAATGTTGGAAACTTATCCCATTTGGTGAGGTACCATTCGGTATCCACAATTATTAACTCTACTTCATCATTAATTTCTACTTTGCGTATTGGACAACCATCCTCCGGAAGGAAGGTGTTTCTCCCAAGCTTATCCTCAATATATTCTTCCTGTCTTTTAAGACCTATTGGTCCCCCATTGTACCAATCGTGGTTTCCCGGAATAAAAATTGGCCTCCCGGCAAAGTCTTTTACGACCTCCGTTTGAACATTCAGCTGATGCTCTGCGAATTCTCTTCCCTTGGCTCCCTTCTTTGGTAAACCTTTTGGATAAATATTATCGCCTAAAAATAGTGCTGTACTATTTTCTGAGGCTTTTGCCAATACTTTTTCAAAAGATTGCAATGCCTCAGATTTTGATCCCAAGGGAGAATACCCCGCGTCTCCTATTAAATAGAAAGAGTGTTGCACTTCACTTTTAGATTGTAGTGGAATCAAAGCCTCTTCATTGTACTGCAACTTATGGGTAGCACAGGAATACAATACTAAAAAGCTTACTACTAACGTAAATGAATTAAATATTCGATTCATTTTTATAGAAAGATATTTAAATTTGGATTAATTATATACACAAAATATAAGCTAAAATACAAAGTAAAAGCCTAAATATCCTGTGTTTATTGAATTTAAAAATCGTTATAAAAAGACAAGAACTTTTAAGATAGGAAATCTTATAGAATTGCAAACCATTAACCAAAAGATCGATCATTAGACTAAGATTAAGCGAATTACCTGAGAATTACTTTCCTTATTCATTTTTAAACAGATTTAAATAAACTTCGTTGAAGTTATATAACTTTGGAAGAAACCGTATAATTTGTAATTTTTGTTTTATAAATTTGATGCATGTCTGAAATTCTTGCGAAAACTGAAGCCTTTGCTGTTGATTTATTATCGACAGAACTAGAT
>NZ_JBATGR010000513.1:0-2414 GCF_049665975.1 Eudoraea sp. | reverse complement strand
GTCATATCGTGGATCTTGTACCCACGAATCTTCAGCTTTCTAAAGAAAAGAAGTTGCTTTTGGGCGCACATTTTGCCAAAGAATATTCTATTCAATCAGCCGCCCTTTTCAATCCATCTATTGTTTCGCATCCAAATCAGGAAAACCTTGGGGAAGGTGAAAAAAGGTTTATCATTAGCTTGCGTTCCGTAGGAGAGGGCCATATTTCGTCGATTGAATTTCGTGAAGGAATTATTTCTATAGATGGAGAGGTTACTTTGGATAAAATCACACCCTTTGCCACACATTCCGATAAAGACCTCTCAATTAGTTATAACAAGGACCAACTAAAATTAAGAGCTGCAATAATTTCGAATTTTGACACTAGTATTTTTGAAGCTCTCCCGAGTGATTTTACTTATCTGGACTATAAAGCAGCACTTGAAGCTAAGGTATTTAATGAATATGATGCTGACACGCATAGGTTATTGTTTGATTTCATAGATACAAACTACAATCTGGCAGCTGATACCGAATCTCCTCTTAGTGAACGTGTAATATTTCCAAGCGCAAAAGGTGAATCAATGGGGATGGAGGACGTACGTTTTGTAGAATTTACGCATGAAAACGGACAGAAAGAATTTATAGGCACTTATACTGCATATGACGGTCATAAAATTACTCCTCAATTAATTTTGACAGATGATTTCACCCATTTCCAAATTCGTACCATGTATGGTAAAGCGGTATCAGATAAGGGTTTTGCCCTTTTTCCGGAAAAAATTAATGGAAAGTTTGTAATGACTGCCCGGCAAGGGGGAGAAGATCTTACCATTATGGAATCTGATGATCTCTATTACTGGGATGAATACAAAGTTATAATGACCCCTGAATTTAGCTGGGGATTGGTACAACAGGGAAACTGTGGTTCTCCACTCAAAACAGAACAGGGATGGCTATTGCTTACCCATGCAGTGGGTCCCCTGCGAAAATACGTGATCAGTGCTGTATTGTTAGATTTGGAACAACCAGAAAAGATTGTAGGCAAGTTAAATTTTCCCTTAATATCGCCCAATGAGGATGAGCGCGAAGGCTACGTGCCTAATGTCGTATACAGCTGTGGCGCCATGATACACAACGACCACCTTATTATTCCTTATGCGATGTCTGATTCTGCTTCAAGCTTTGCCACGGTTTCGGTTTCTGAGATTTTAAAAAATATGAAGGCATAAAACACGAATTGATCTTTTATGGAAAGAATTGTAACCATATCCGGAAAAAATGAGATTATTGACCTTAGCAAGGTAGTGTTTCGCTATGAGGGTAATCCGATTATTACCTGTCATGATGTCAATAATATATGGGATCCTCCACATCTGAAAGTGGTAACTGTTCACAATGCCGGAATCACTCAGTATAAAGATGATATACTCATGTTATTCCGCTCGCATCTTCGGAATGGTATCTCTGTTCTGGGAATTGCCCGTAGCAAGGATGGCCTCTCAGATTGGCGCATAGATCCATCACCTGCTATGATTCCTTGCGACTCGGACGATGAATTTGCGGAGGGAGCAGACATGACTTCCCTAATAGCCAATGAAGGAGGCGGATTGGAAGATGCGAGAATTACAAAGATTAATGAGCACTATTTTATTACATACAGTGCCTATCATGGAAGTATTCAGCATAGGGTAAGGGTTTCCCTAGCTGTTACAAAAGACTTTAAAACGTTTGTTCGCTACGGACCTGTTTTGGAAACCGACATGCGAAATGTGGTGATTTTCCCAGAGAAAATAGGCGATAACTTTTTCGCTCTTTTTCGCCCAAATGATTCTACAGATGGACATACGGGAGGAATATTCAGGCAAATTCTATTGGGAAAGACGGCAGATTGTCTTTCTAATACCTGGGACATCAACCCCAAACCCATTATGAACCAAAGTGGTCTTCCCAGTTTTTATTCCGATAAAATTGGACCGGGTGCACCTCCCATAAAAACCAAACATGGATGGATCAACATTTTTCATGGGGTACGGAGCACCATGGATGGCAATCCCTATTATTTAGGAGTAGCGCTGCACGATTTGAACGATGTCTCAAAGATCTTGGTGGCTAATTTTCCAATTCTAATGCCTTCAAAAGCAGATTGCAGGGTAGGAGAGGAAGATTATGTACATGTTCCCCAGGTGGTATTTTGTTGTGGGGCAATGAGAAAGGACAATGGTGAAATCTACATATATTATGCAGGTAACGATACGGTGATGAATGTTGGTGTCACCCATGAGGATATATTGGCAGAATTGTGTCATCGATATCCCCAGGATACTGCTACAGGAGTGGCTTTGTATAGTTTAAAATGAGAATAAAATAAATACTGGAGTATGGCACAAGTAAAATTAAATCACATTGAAAAAGTTTACGAAGGCGGTTTTAAT
>NZ_JBATGR010000512.1:0-3805 GCF_049665975.1 Eudoraea sp. | reverse complement strand
AACCCGTTGTGCCCGATATTACCGGAACATTGTGTTCAAGACAACTCTTAATATTATTAAACGCAGCCTCCGGACTACTAAAATCAATTGCCATATCCAATGCGCTATAGTCAACTTCTTTTGTGTCCACATCTACTTTAGCAACTATCGTATGATTTCTTTGGATAGCGATCTTTTCAATCATTTTTCCCATTTTCCCATATCCAAATAAACCTATATGCATATTTTAGAATTTAATGGTTAAAGCCAATCCATAGTTAGGGTCTCCAACTATTGGATTATATTCGAGATACGGTTTAATATCCAAACTAAGATTTTCATCTACATTAAATTGTTTTAAATGAGCATCCACATTGGCATCAATAATATTCAAAGCATATAATGCCAGTGTGATAAACAATGCCAGATCGCGATCTCTTTGATAACGTTCCTGCCCATCCTGCAGGGCGCTGTCTGATAAGTCAGGGCTGCCAGGAACTATTCCGGACCCGTTTACATCATAAAATTCATCATCCGTAAAACCGGCTTTTCTTCTTTTAAAGGCCGTTCGGAAACGATCATAAAGATCATCATTATATTTATAGGCATAAATTCCAACCCCTATGGCACCAATAACAATAGGAATTTTCCAATAACGCTTGTTATAGGCCTGACCTAAGCCAGGCAGAACAGCAGAATAAAATGCAGCCCTACTTGGAGCTAAGGGATTAATGCGTTTCTTTTCCACTTTATCTGCTACAATAATCTTTTGTTTTTTTGAATTTTTCGGAACAGAATCCTTAGGACTTTCATTTTGACCTTCCTGGGCCAAGGAAAAAAGTACAGGGAACAATAATAAACATAAGAAAACAAGGTTTTTACTCACCTGTAATTAGTTTTTTCAATCGCTGAAAATCTTCCTCTGAACTGAAAGGAATACTTATCTTACCCTTACCATCATCTGTAGAATTAACGGTTATATTGGTAGAAAGATAGTTTTTAAGATGTTTCGCGCCATTATTTATTAATTCTGTAGTTTCTGACGACTTGTTTGAAGACTTCTTTTGAATAGGCCCTTTGTGATATTGATTAACAAGATGCTCAGTTTCTCTAACAGATAAACTGTTTTTTACAATTTTTTCATAAAGGCTAATTTGATCGTCTTTTTGGTCAATATTTACCAGAGTCCTGCCATGTCCCATAGAAATAAAGCCATCTCGCATTCCGGTTTGAATAATGGGGTCCAGACGTAATAAACGAAGATAATTAGCAATTGTCGATCTTTTTTTACCCACTCGGTCACTTAACTTTTCCTGAGTCAAACCTATTTCGTTGATTAAACGATTATAGGAAAGGGCAATTTCAATTGGATCCAGATCCTGGCGTTGAATATTTTCAACGAGTGCCATTTCAAGGGACTCCTGGTCATTGGCAATTCTTATATATGCCGGTATTGTTCTTAGTCCAATTAACTTAGAAGCTCTATACCTTCTCTCTCCCGAAACTAACTGAAATTTATTAAAGTCAGATTTTCTTACCGTAATAGGCTGAATAACTCCTAATTCGTTTATGGAAGAAGCCAATTCCTGAAGGGTGTCATCATTAAAATGAGAACGGGGTTGAAATGGGTTTACCTCAATAGTGTCAATATCTAGTTCTACTATATTACCAACAACTTTATCAGCATTTCTATCCGATACCGAATTAATATCATTTTCAGGATCTTTAAGCAGAGCAGAAAGTCCTCTTCCTAAAGCCTGTTTCCTCGTTGCTTTAGCCATTATACTTTCTCTCTATTTTTTTTCAATAGTTCATTGGCCATATTTAGGTAGTTTGTAGCACCTTTACTACTGGCATCATATTTTATGATACTTTCTCCATAACTGGGGGCTTCTCCCAGACGAACATTTCGCTGAATTATTGTGTCAAAAACCATATCAGAGAAATGTTTCTTGACTTCTTCCACAACCTGATTAGAAAGTCGCAATCTGGAATCGTACATTGTTAGTAACATACCTTCAATATCCAATTCAGGATTGTGAATCCTTTGAACGCTTTTTATCGTGTTTAATAATTTGCCAAGTCCTTCCAGAGCAAAATATTCACATTGTATCGGGATAATTACGGAGTCTGCAGCAGTCAAGGCATTTAGGGTAAGTAGGCCTAAAGAAGGTGCGCAGTCAATAAGAATATAGTCATATAATGCCCTTAAATCCCCAATGGCTTTTTTCATCATGTATTCCCTTTCATCCTTGTCTACTAATTCTATTTCAATGGCTACAAGGTCTATGTGTGCAGGAATCAAATCAACATTAGGTGATGAGGTCTGGATAATTGTTTCTCCAGCTGTCTTAGTATGCTCCATCAACTGGTATGTGCCAATTTGAATTTCATCTACATTAATACCTAGTCCCGAAGTAGCATTGGCCTGGGGGTCGGCATCAATTAATAACACCTTTTTTTCAAGCACACCCAGCGAGGCAGCCAGATTAACTGTGGTGGTGGTTTTTCCAACCCCACCTTTTTGGTTTGCAATAGCAATAATTTTGCCCATAATTGAAGTAAGTTAGGGGTTAAAAATACGATTATTTACAATGCACAAAAAAGTATTTTGTTAACACAAAGTGAATAACTCTGACAAAAACGTTAAAGTTGGTTAAAGTATTGCGATTAGGGAACTGGGCCTGGTATCCCATCCAATTAATCTATTAAAATATCAAGTATCTGTATAGCTGCATCACTAATTTTGGTGCCGGGTCCAAATACTGCAGTAGCGCCAGCATCAAATAAATACGTATAATCCTTTTTGGGAATTACACCTCCAACAATTACCATGATATCTTCTCTGCCATATTTTTTTAACTCCTCCAAAACCTGTGGCACCAAGGTTTTATGTCCGGCAGCTAAAGAAGAAACGCCAAGAATATGAACATCATTTTCCACGGCTTGTTTTGCTGCCTCCAGAGGTGTTTGGAATAGGGGGCCTATATCAACATCAAATCCGAGATCGGCATACCCGGTAGCCACAACTTTCGCACCACGATCATGCCCATCCTGACCCATTTTCGCAATCATAATCCGAGGTCTTCGACCTTCCTGTGCTGCAAATTTATCCGCTAATTCTCTGGCCTTTTTAAAACTCTGGTCGTCCTTAATTTCTTTTGCGTACACTCCTGTAAAAGATTGAATTTTTGCTTTATATCTTCCAAAAGCAACTTCCAGAGCATCGCTAATCTCTCCAAGAGTGGCCTTAGCCCGGGCTGCTTCTATTGCTAAAGCTAACAAATTGTTTTCACCTTGAACGGATTTTGCCGCTGTTTTATCTTTAGCAGCTTGTGTTAATTTTTTTAGCCGGCGCTTTACCTCTATGTTGTCTCTTTCCTTTTTTAAGGTTATTAATCGTTCTATTTGTTGTCTTCGTACCTCTGCATTATCTACTTCCAGAATTTGCATTTCATCTTCTTCTTCTAACTGATATTTATTGACCCCAACAATAATGTCTTGTCCGCTGTCTATACGAGCCTGTTTTTTGGCGGCCGCTTGTTCAATCCTCATTTTAGGGATACCAGCTTCAATTGCTTTGGTCATTCCACCATGCTCCTCCACCTCCTGAATATGATTCCAGGCTTTTTTGGCCAATTCATTTGTCAAATATTCCACGTAATAACTACCGGCCCAGGGGTCGACTGTTTTGGTGATTTTTGTTTCTTCCTGAAGATAGATCTGAGTGTTTCTTGCTATGCGTGCCGAAAAATCAGTGTGCAAAGCAATGGCCTCATCTAATGCATTCGTGTGCAGACTTTGAGTGCCTCCCAAAGTCGCTGCC
>NZ_JBATGR010000511.1:0-2138 GCF_049665975.1 Eudoraea sp. | reverse complement strand
AGGATCAGATGCAACCTTGTATGGTGCGAGGGGCGCGCCAGGAGTATTTATTATCACCACGAAAAAATAGGTATTAAGTAACATATTACTATTACAATAGGGGATACACAACTTTCCATGAGAGCATGAAAAATTATATTTGGTTTATTGGAGCTTATAGTTTCCTGTTGCTATGGTCATGTCCGGTGTGGTCCCAAAAAAAAGACTTCATAGAAGGCAGGCTTCTTGATGCTAAAACCAATGAGCCTATAGTTTTTGCCAGTATCAGACTTAAAGGGAGAGCTTTGGGAGTTATTACCAATGCCGATGGAGGATTTAGAATTCCTCTAAGCTTGAAACAATATGGAGATATCCTTGAAATATCTTCCATGGGATATCAGACCAAAGAAATTTCCATTACCGAGTTGGCACAGGACCAACTCAATTTAATTCCATTGGCTGCAGGGGTTATAGGTTTGCAAGAAGCTACTGTTATAGGAAAAGACAAAAGGCGAAGAAACCTTGATGCATCACAAATTGTTCAGAAAGCCATTGATGCAATTCCTAATAACTATGCTTCAACATCCTTTTCAACAATAGGGTATTATCGCGATTATCAATTTAAAGATGAAGAATACATCAATCTTAACGAGGCCATTCTCGAAGTATTTGATCAAGGTATTGACCAATTAGACGATAGTACTTCTGAAGTCAGAATATTTAATTTCGATTTGAACAAAGATTTTAAAATAGATTCTATGGCGCGGAAAGCCTATGATTATAAATCTTATCGAAAAATTATAAAAAAAGCTTATCTGGATGTTTCCGGAGGCAATGAATTTCGAATTTTACGAATCCACGATGCCATTAGGAATTATAATGTAGATTCCTATGATTTTATAGGGACCTTAAAGACTAATTTTATTGAAAATCATTTTTTCCTAAGAAGTAGTGACACCAGCAGGGATAATGAAGAACTCTATACCATAAAATTTAAAGTATTTTACCCAAACTATAGAGTAAATGGAACCATTTATATATCAAAATTGGATTATTCTATTCATAAATTGGAGTACACCATGTACGATGAGAAAAAATGGAGTAAGAACCGTAAGAAAAACAAACATAGGCATCGACAGAAAGTAATTTTTGATATCACTACGAATTATCGAAGAATAAATGATAAAATGTATTTAAATTATATTTCTTTTAATAATAGCTTTATATTGTACATTCCACCTATTTTCATAGCCAATTATATTACGGTCGATTTAAAGTGTAAATGCTTTGTGATAGAATATAATAATCTTCCAGAACCCAAGTCCGCCCTAAACCTGCGCAATTATGAAGTAAATTTCAATAAACGGCGAGTGAAAATAAAAAGAGCTGAAAGACTACAAAATAGGGTCTTTTTATATCCAAATATGGAGCAAGAAGATATTACGAAGATGTTGGGTGAAATAATAGAAGAAGATAAAAAAGGTCTGAACCTAAATGCATTAATAGACGTAAGAATTGACAATGTTAGAGATACTTTGGGAAATTTAATTAATAAGTGGACGGAGGAAGAGTTTTTTCAATATCGAGAGTTTTTTGTGCAACGAGTCAAGCCAAATTCAAGAGCTCCTTTTGATAAACCTTTTATGGATAAAACCATACCCATATTCGCGGATCAACCAATTATCAAACCAAAAGATTACAAAGAGTATTGGATGAATACCCCCTTGCAAAACAAAGTAAACTAGCAGAAAAGCAATTTACAAGTACTACTTTCTTTTTCTATTTCTTTTCGTAACTTTCTTTTGTTCTTCAGAAGTCGGCAACTATATTTTTGATAAGGAGGTATTTTTGAATATTGATAGAAAGAATTACGCCGATTACACGGATATCTATCAGGTAATAAAACAAGAATTTACGGGTGTGATTGTAAATGGTAACACAATAATAGTAAGAGGATATATAGGCGGAGATCAAACACCTTTGTTCGTTGTTGATGGGAATTATGTCAGCAATATTGGTAATATTAATCCGGTAGAGTTAAAGTCCATCAAATTACTAAAAGGATCAGATGCAACCTTGTATGGTGCGAGGGGCGCGCCAGGAGTATTTATTATCACCACGAAAAAATAGGTATTAAGTAACATATTACTATTACAATA
>NZ_JBATGR010000510.1:0-8176 GCF_049665975.1 Eudoraea sp. | reverse complement strand
ATAAGAGATCGCGGTGGTTATCGGCATTTGGAGCATTTAGGAACTAAACCCAATGTATATTATTTGCCAGCTGTAGATAGACAATTTCCATTAGAACGTGGATTCGACGTGGATGAAGAAATCATTGAACGTTACAATGATGTTCCTTATGTACAGGAACTAAAGAAGAAAGGTAAAATTTAGACTTAATTTTTCGCATAAATGGATGTCATTCAGAGAAAAAGAGAATTAGTAAAAGAATTCTCGCCTATGTTGGTTGGATCTAGTGTTTTACTAAAAACATGGGTTGGATTATTGATAGCTATAATACTAGTTGGAGTGATTGCCTTTATAATTCAAATTGTGAAGGGACATGAGGTTACAGGGATGCGGGATAATGTTGTTTGGGGTATTTATATTATTAATTTCATTTTTTTTGTTTGTTTAAGTTATTCAGGGGCATTTATAGGTGGTATTTTACACTTCTTTAAAACTCCCTGGAAGAATTCTATTTTGAGGATTGTAGAAATTATAACGGTTTTATCATTAATTATAGGTCCGATATTTATTTTACTCTGCATTGGTAGATTAGACAGGTTACATTATCTATTTATCTATCCTCGAATACAGTCGCCAATAACTTGGGATATTATCGCGATAATAACAGATTTAATAGGGTGTTTTATATACTTGTATTTAACGTTTATTCCCGATTTTGCAATACTGCGCGATAATAGTGAGGATACTCCTGCCTGGAGACAAAAATTATACAGATCACTCGCTTTGAATTATCAGGATACCACTTCTCAACGTGAAAGACTACATAAAATAACCAGAACAATGTCTGCGATGATCATTGTTCTTGCAATCATAGCTTATACGGTATTAGCATGGATATTTAGTTTAACACTTCAACCCGGCTGGAACAGTACTATTTTTGCTCCATATTTTATTGTAGCGGGCTTGTACTCAGGTGTTGGAGTTATTATTATTGCGATGTTCCTGATACGCAAGTATTTTAAACTAGATCATTACATAAGGAAGGTTCATTTTATCGGAGCTGGTATAGTTCTTTTAGTAATTTCATTATTATTTGGGTATTTTACTTTTAGCGAATATTTCTCAAGATGGTTTAGTCATAAAATTCATGATGTTAACCTATTAAACACCTTATTTAACCGCTATTTCTGGGAATTTATTTTTGCAAACTATATTGGTGTTTTGGTGCCTATAATTATTCTATTCTTTAAGAAGTACAGAACTATTAAATCAATAACCTTTGCTGCAGTTATCGCTGTTCTGGGGTTATGGTTTAACCGGTATTTAATAGTTGTGCCTACATTAGAAACCCCATATCTGCCAATCCAAGATACAAGACCTGAATTTATCCATTACTCGGCAACCTGGATTGAGTGGGCTCTGAGCTTTGCAGGAATTGCAGCTTTCGTTTTATTCTTCATACTAATCATGAAACTTGTACCAATTATACCAATGTCGGGAATTATTGACAACGAAAGAGAGCAAAAAGGAAAACATAAAATTACGACCCAAAATCGGAAATAATGAAAAATACTTTAACCAGATATTCAGTATTTATTTTACTATTGGGGTTAATAATCAATACCGCTGGGATTGCGCAAGAACAAGATATTACCAATTATAGGTTGAGGTTTAATTTTAGAACCATTAAACAACATGATAATGTTCGGATACTTGAAGCGAGTTTTATTGCAGCAAATAAAAAAGATAGAAAGGATAGAGTTCCTGTCTATGAGGCTGAAATTAAATTCTTCAACGTCTTGAACGAAGAAGAGGTATTGCTAGGTAAATCAAAAACTTCCAAAGAGGGAATTGCCAAAATCACCCTTCCTGAAAACCAGCAATATTTGATGGATGTGGAAGGAAATATAGTATTTAAAGCAATTTTTGAAGGCACAGATGAATTAGATAGTGATGAAGAAGAAATAAGTATAAAAAACCTGAATTTGGAACTTAGCCTAACAGAAAAAGATAGCCTCAAGATCGTTATGGTTGAATCTTATACCCTTGATAGTCTGGGTATGAAAATTCCTTTAGATGAGGCCGATATTATTATTTCTGTTGATGGAATGCTTTCCAAAATGAATATTGGGGAAGGCACTATCGAAAATGGTGAATTTGAATTTGAATTTCCTGAAGATTTACCCGGAGATTCAAATGGAGACCTCACAGTTTACGCAATACTTGAAGATCATGAAATATATGGAGATGTAATTCAAAAGAAAACTGTCAATTGGGGTATATTTAACAAGCAAATTAAGGAAGATAAATATACCTTGTGGTCAGAAGCAGCTCCTATTTGGATGTACGTGGTATTAACCATTTTACTGGTTGGCGTTTGGGCGAATTACATTTACACTATTGTCAATTTACTTAAAATTAAGAGAGAAGGGAAAAAACTGGAGTTAAAAACGGAAAATTCATAATAAAGTCTAAATAAATCAAAAATTTGGTTTGGTTTTTGAAGTAATAATTACAAATAAATATAAAATGAAAACACTCAAGTTCTTTATGATTATCGGGATTGTAAGTTTTACCATATTTTCTTTCACTTCTGAAGTGCAGGATGAATGGGTAGTCCCTGCAGAATATGTAAACATGAAAAACCCAACTGATCCCTCAGTAGATTTGGCAATAGGAAAATCATTATACAGTAAGCACTGTAAATCCTGTCATGGGAAAGAAGGGTATGGCGACGGACCTAAAGCAAAAGATGTAGAAGGTGATTTAGGAGATTTTTCGTCTGCCGAATACCAGGCACAAACAGATGGGGAATTGTTTTACAAAACCTCTTTTAGTAGGGGAGATATGCCCGAATACACCAAAAAAATGCCTGATGACGAAGACAGGTGGCTTATTGTTAATTATATGAGAACAATGAAAGAATAAAACCAGCTTAACCTTGGCATTGATAAAATAGTTCGAATTTAGTCGAACATAAGACTTAGATACTATTAATGAACAATATTAAGTTTAAAGATGAATCCTTTACTATGAGTAAGACTTTACGTTTTATAAGTATTTCGCACAAAACAGCTTCTGTTTCTAAACGCGAGGAATATCATGTTTCAGATCGTGAAAAGAATAGTTTAATTGAGCTTATCCAAAATACATATCCCGATATTGTAGGCTTATTTCTCCTTACAACTTGTAACAGAACTGAAATTTATATTGAATCTTCGGATACAACAGCTTTAGAACTACTACACTTTTTGGTAAACTATAAAGAAAGGAATCTTGCCATAGATAAAAATTTATTTGATCTAAGCAATTCCACCGAAGACACGGTAAGGCATTTATTAGAAGTTTCATCAGGACTATCATCTTCCATATTGGGAGATGCAGAAATTATTCATCAAATAAGGAAAGCACATCAATTATCAATTACCAACCAATTACAAGGTTCCTTGCTGGAGCGGACAATGCAGACCGTTTTTAAAAGCCATAAGCGAATCAGTAACGAAACTGAATTTAGGGATGGTACCACCTCAGTAGCTTACAAATCGCTGAAAATGGTGAACAGCACTTTCGGCAAAGACTACAAGCAGACAAAAAAAATACTATTTATAGGAGCAGGTGATATTGTAAAACAACTTTTTAAGTATAATTCAAAGTTTGCTTTTAATGATATTTATATCAGTAATAGAACCGAAAAGAAGGCAATTCTATTAGCAAAAAGATATGATTGCAAGGTTTATCCCTGGGATAAAGTACTTGAAAATGATTTCCATGGTTTTGATGTAATTATCAGTGCTGCAAGCAATTGTCACCGGTTGATAAATAACATTGTGAATGAAAATAAAAAATTACTGTTAATTGATCTGGCACTGCCAAGTAATATTAATAAAGAATTGATTCATCGAAACAATGTAACCCTCTATGATCTCGATACCATTTCAGTAGGGCTGGAAAACACACGTGAAAGGAGAAATGCCTCCATTGGTAAAGTAGATCAAATTATTACAGAAGAACTTCTGGCATTCAGTCTATGGTATCAGGAAGCTCCTTTAAGAGTATTTTTAGCTAAACATAAAATAATAGTAAATAATAAGGTTAAGGCCTATTATAAAGCCAAAGGCATAAAAGAAGATTCTCAGGAAATTAGACAATCTACAAATAGGGTTATGAGAAAACTCATAAAACATACCGGAGATAAACTAAAAGCCGATGAAATAGATGCCATTGTCGCAGAACAGATCCCCCATTAAATAAAACAGGTGTCAAAATTTATTGACACCTGTTTTTTGAAATGACTTTCTTATTCCTATCTATATAAAGTAAAGTGTCCAACATATTGTTGTCTTTCCTTGTCATTAGCATTCACTACATACCAGTAATCTCCAGAAGGTAGTTCGTTCCCGTCGTATTTACCGTCCCATCCGGAAACCTGATCCAATACTGCCACTACCCTACCATATCGGTCATATATTTTTACTTCAATATCTGGGAAGTAGTCCCTATTTCTTGGAAACCACAATTCGTTATTGTTATCTCCATCAGGAGTAAAGAAATTTGGAATTTCCAGCATTCCAGTAAAATCAAAAGGTATTGCTATTATAGCTTCACAACCACCCTGGTCCCTGACCATAATATTAACAACGGCATCCTCATTGGTCTCATAAACATTTACATCAGCATAAGATACCCCCTGGAAGAAATACTCATAACCACCATAACCACCCATAGCCGTTGCTGTAATTTCATTAGGCCCACTTTTGACGGCAGTTAGCGTTAGCGGTTCGTATGCATCTGTGGTAAAGTCCACGAAGGTTGTACATCCGTTGGAATGATAAATATATACGGTATGGTCTCCTGCAGGTAAATCACCCCAGATTCTATCGGTTGTTGCCAGTGCAGTAATTGCATCTGTCGGATCTGCAGGATTTAGTGCAAAAAGCAATTCTGAGTACTGACTGGGATCTTGCATTTCAACAGTAACCGTACTGTTTGGGAATATCCCATCACAACCATATTGAATAATTGGCGTGGCAATCAGTTCTACTCCTATTCCAATAGGAACAATAACATTGGTTTCACAACCTCTAGAATCCCTTACAAAGATTACATAAGTATCTCCACCAACAAGATTATCCCAGAACATAGAAGGGTTAGGTGCAAAGTCCACATCAGCCGATGAATTTAATGCAAATTCATAAGGAGCGGTTCCGCCCAGCACCTCTAAACTTACCGTACCGTCCTGATCACCCAGACAGGTTTCCGGTGTAGAATCTACAATCCCTGCCACTAATTCCATAGGTTCCGTTATTGTAATGGTCTGGGTTATGGTACAACCCAAAGCATCCTGAATAATAACTTCATAACTTCTTGGTCCCAGATCAGTAAATGTCTTTCTATTGGGGAATAAAGGATCATCGGCCTCAAAGAATTCACTTAACTGGTCAGCAATAGAATAACGGATAATTCCGGTACCGCCGCTTGCTTCAAGAATAAGCTGACCATCCATATCTCCATTACAACTAACAGGTACTGCTTCTATGTAATCCAGTACCAATGGTGGTGGATCTACAATAGTAATTGGGGTAGAAATGGCAGTACATCCACCACTCTCTGCATAAACCCAATAGGTTCCTGGTCCAAGGTCTCTGAATATTCCTGACGCCTGAGCACTTCTTTCTACATTACCTCCTGAAGGGAAAGGCGGTGTATCTGAATTAAGTAAGGAATAAATGTAATTACCAATCCCACCAAAAGCCTCAGAACGGATAATACCAGTTGCCTCACCGGCGCAATTAATGGTAGCGTTGGCTAAATCTAAGGCTATTACCAAAGGTGCTGCCGGATCCAGAGATATTTGATTAGATTTTTCAAAAGGACATCCATTAGAGTTTTGTACATCATATTGAAATGGTCCCGGATCAATAGTAATATCCTCAGAAATCTGTACAGAAGTCGCCGTAGGATCTAGTGCATCCAAAGGTAAAAACGGATCTGCAGTTCCTGAACGCCTGAAGAAATAACTTACCCCAACTTCAGGATTCGTTACCGTTAATTCCATGACTCCCACATCACCACAACCGGGGGGTGACAATTCAACAAGTTCTACTAAAACTACTTCCGGATCTACAATAGTAATAGGAACAGTTGTATAACTACAGTCCCATCCGTCAAAAACAGTAATCGTATAATCACCTGCGGATAAATTACCAAAATTGGTAGTGGTCTGTATACCACTGCTGGTACCGTCAATTAGTCGATTAAGCTGGTACAAATAATTACCAGGACCCTGACCACCACTTTCATTAAAGGCTTCTATTTCACCATTATTATCATTGTTACATTGTAAAGGTGTGACAACCTGAATATCTGCATAAATTGGTGCAGGCAGTGCTAAATTAATTGTGTTGGTTGAAATACATCCTTCCAGATCTCTTACATTCACTGTATATATGCCATCAGATAAACCTGAGAAGCTGTCATTAGTACTCGGAAAATCTTGTATGATAGTAATGCCATCGGGGGCTATTAACTGGTATTCAAAACTACCCCAGCCACCATCACCAACTGCAAATACTTCTCCCAGTCCCGGAATTGCGCAAGTAACCTCTGCCGTTTGTGTAAGCGCGACAGTTAAAGCCCTGTCTGGCTGTCTAACCGTGGCTATATTACTAACCGCATCACAATAAGGAATGTCCAGAGCCTCAACATAAACTAGCAAATTCCCTGCTGGAAGACCTGTAATAATGCCTGGATTTTGAGCAGGAATGTTGGTATCAAAGGTACCGGTAACGCCTGTAGTTGTTTCAACTCCTGCATTATCTCTCGAGAATACTTCATAATTATAGATTCCACTATAATTATTTATTTGAATACTCATCTCCCCATCAGAACCATTAAAACAGGTTACGGGTTTAGTCTCGGCAATAAGAGCCTCAATGGTATTATAGTCGGGAACATTTACTACAGGAGTGAGGTAGGTACAACCCGCGTTTCCAACATCGGTAACTGCAAATATATAGTCCCCGGGTGTACTAATAGCCCAACTCACTGTATCACTACCACCAGAATTCTGAATTGGTTCAGATCCTAAAGGCAATATTTCCACATCATAATTTCCTGGTCCCTGATCCATTATTATATCTATTGAACCCGGACTCACTCCAGTACCCGAAGCATCACAACTAATAGAATTCACGTTAAACGTAAAAGTGAGTCCTACCGGTGCGTTAATAGTAACTGTATCTGTAATTTCACAACCGTTTTGATCCTTAGCTGTTAAAATTATGGTTTGATCTGTACCATTATCAATTACTTCAAAGACATTGCTTGTCTGGAAATTAGTTCCATCAAATGCCGGAGTTCCATCATTCATACTATAGGTGTAGGTTGGGGTACCGGTATTGGCCCCTGTACCATCTCCATTAGTATCTGTATATATTGTTATGGTAGCCGTATTAAATCGGTTACTGCTCGGGTCGCAGGTAAATTCAGTATTGGTAGTAGCTATTTGTAAAGGCGTAGGTTCAAAAATAACAACGTCTCCCGATCTATCTGTACAACCTCTGTCTGATATAACTTCAACCTGGTATGTGCCTTGTGCTAAATTATCAAAAATAGCTGTTGATTGAGGGCCATCTACTACCGTTGCAGTACCACCATCGTATAAGACATAGGTAAATGGGCTGTCAGTATCCGATCCCGGTAGTAATTCTACGGATATATATCCATCATTTGCACCATTGCAAGTGATGTCTCCTTTAGGTGTTGCCGATATCACAGGAGTGTTCACAATAGTAACATCAACTATTGCATTGTCCTCACATAGTGGGATGGTGTTAGAATCCAAATCGGTTACCAAAATGTTATAATTCCCGGGTACTACATTGATAAATGTATTTGATCCTTGCGGCGGGCCAATTGGATTTAACAAATTATCCCTGAGTTGAAATTCAAAGTTACCACTACCACCGGTTGTATTCACTGTTATCACGCCATCTCCCGCGTTACATGTAGGTTCTGTTGTAGCACTTGCGGTAATTGCAAAGAAATCGAATACTCTGGCAACTATACTATTGATACAACCATTACCATCCCTTACAATTATGGTATAATCACCAGGATTTGGTACAATAAAATTAGGACTTGTTTGAAATCCGCCGCCAATATCATATTCAAATGTCTCATCAGGCAGGCCTGAACC
>NZ_JBATGR010000509.1:0-2481 GCF_049665975.1 Eudoraea sp. | reverse complement strand
AAGGTAGCTGAAGCCTCCTGGTTCAGGTCAGTATTTATAACACCTCCACGTTGATCCGTAATTATGGAGGCATCTGCCCGTATATAGCTGGGCACCACTCCGATCATCCATTGGGCACCCCCCAGTATGGGCTTGGGCAGCCCGTAAAAAATGGCAGGTACTGTGGCAAATGAACCTAATTCTACATTTAAATCTACAGCCGGTAATTCAGGGAAAAAATAATCCAGAGGAATGTCACTATAAAGATTCCCATCTCTATCGGCGTATTTGTTGCTAAACATGTATTGGTTGTACCATACTATCGCCAGTCCTGGTGCTCCTCTGGCCATATCCCGAACATTAGAAAAGACAGGTGAATAATGTCCTGTCTGAAAAGGAGAAACCTGTTGAGCCTCAACGGCTGGATTAAAAGAAATTAAAGTAATTATCAGAACATAGAACGAACGTGCCGGTAGTCCGGTATAATTTACTACAAAAGCCAAGGTTTGCTTGAAGCAAAAGTCACATAAAGGCATAGTTGTCAATTTCGTAAGTAAAAATAACTCTAAAAGTGTAGTAAAGTCAATACTACTTTAGTTTTAAAAAAGTGTAATATTCCTTAATTATGGGGGCCTTACTAAGAAAAAAAGAAGAATTTAAGATTCTTTACTAATTTCCAGTTTTTTGAATATATCAACCAGGGAAGTTCTGTTATTGATTTCAAATTTCTGATAAATATTATAGAGGTGTTTCTTTACTGTATTCTCTGAAATATACAGATCGGCAGCAATTTCTTTGTTTCTAAATCCCTTTAAGACCAATTTAATAATTTCATGCTCCCGATGAGAAACAGGATTTGAAGCTAAAGGCAGGTCTCCTTCCTTTTTACCTGCGTTAGTTTCCAAAACAATGTCCTCTGGTTCTACCTCTTCATTAATCGCTAAGTACGATTTTTTAATGGCCTGAACATGGTTTAATTCATCTGCCAAAGGTTCTATTAGTTGTAACTCAGAAAGTAAGGAGATAATAATTGGACCGGCTTCAACATATGGTCTTATCCAGTCATTTAGGGCGGTAGTTTTAATGACTTTTCTTAGGGTAGCCAGGGCTTTTTCTTTCCTCCCTGATTTTTCATAACCAAGAGCCAGCAATATTCTAATATCTATAGACTGGCACTTATAATTCAATTTTTTTGTGCCTGTATGCAATTCTTCGAGTTGCTCGACCGTCTTTTTTATTTCGTCTTTGCTCCCGAGCGCTAAACTTACCCTGCATGCCGTAACTACCGGATTGGCAAAGAAATAAATCATGCTTGAGATTTGTACCGGCATTTCAAATGTCCTCAACCAATTTAAGGCCTCCGAATTTTTTCCGGATAACAAATTTAAGCGGGCCTCAAATGCATTTAGCAAATGTAAATGTTCCGGATTATTAGTCCTGCTGGCATAGTCGAACAAAATTTTTAAGGTCTCCAGTGATTTCCCAAATTCACGTTGAAAATGGTAGGTAATGGCAAGTCCGGCTATACAATCCACAGCCACCCTGTCAAATGCTAAATATTGAAGTTTAACTACCCGTTTAAAAAACTCTTCTGATTTATTCAATTCTAATTTATGCAAGGCAACAACTCCCAAAATTGAAGAGCTCCAGGTTTCTACATATAAGAGGTCATTTTTCTTTGTGTATTCATTAAGTACAAGGGCTTCCCTGTAGGCATAGGAAAGTCTTCCGTCCAGTAAATGAATTAAACTCAATCCAAACATAAGCCTTTCCCATAAAATGCCTTGTTTCGGGTAATATTGTGAGAGCCGGTTATTTATATTGTTCAGGGCTTTTGTTCCCTGCCCTGTCATATGCCTTGACACTTCAATCTGCAATTCAGCCTCAGCCCTAATCATACCCATTGGTTCCCTGGGCAAAAGTTCTATTGCTTTAGTGAAATATTTTATTACTGCTGTTTGGTCTTCCTGTATATAGGAAGTCATAAACCCTTTATGGTAGCACCATTCGCCATAGTGTTCATCCTCTCTTGGAGGATCTCCAATCAATGTCTCACATTTATCCAGATATGGTTCCATTCCCACTAAATCAAATTTAGAACTGATTGTCAGAATCTTGGCTAAAATCAATGGTAATCGTTGTTCAACAATTTCTGGCGGACTGTAGGATAGTAAATGTTCCAGGTTTTTCGAATCGTCCAGATTGTATAAATAATTCTTTTGTCGTTCCAGGATATCGGCAGCAAGTTCATAATCCTTTACAATATCAGCATACTTCACTGCTTCCAAAATTAATAGGTTCTTTTCAAACCATTGGCAGACCAGGAAATGAAACCTGTCAATATTATTTATACATTTCCTTTTTTTAAACTCTCTTTGCAACAACTCCTGAAAAAAATGATGGTAACGAAACCACTTGTGCTCCGCATCCAGTGGTATAACAAATAAGTTAGTTTTTAAAAGCCCGTCTATAAATTCTTGGCCATTCTTTATGGCATGGTCA
>NZ_JBATGR010000508.1:0-13604 GCF_049665975.1 Eudoraea sp. | reverse complement strand
TTTAAACAGGGGAAAGACACTTATGACCAAAAAGAAGTGGAATACATATATTCCATAATTGATAGTAATAAACTAAATATTAGTGAGTATTCCAAGGCCAAAGAGGTTGTATTCGATAAACCACCCGGTATTGTTTTTGACAGAAATTTTGCAATACCAGCTGAATCTCTTTTAGAGTACATTACCAACCTTTCATATCGACATCTTTGGGTTCATGGGGTGGATAAATTTGAGTATAAAGAAAATGAAGTTACCAGACTAGGTTCAGAACACATCTGTGTTATAAATAATAAACATTTGAACTTTGTGGCTGTAAAGAAAAAAGTTAAACCGGGAAAATATGTCTATGGCGAAATGACCAAGAGTATTCCCATTGCAGATACATTATATCAATTTTATACTATAAGTCCAATTTCAGAAAATTCCTGTAGCTTGAAAATAGAATTATATTGGGAAACCAAATCTATATTAAAGAAATTACTAATAACACTCTTTGCTAAAAAGGTGTTGATGAAGAACACCAAAACCGGCTTAGATTTACTATTTAAATTAACTGAAGATAGCCGATCTATCCCTTCGTCTAAGTGAACTACTATTTATTACCCTTTAGATCATGGCAATAAAAAAGCAGGCTATTATTGCCCGCCTTTATAACATTGCCGCCAGATTAACTTAATTCTGTTTTTCTGCAGGTTCAGCTTTCCTGGATTCCAGGGCCTGCTTACTAAGACTTGCCAAATTAAAATTAGGATCAATTTTTAGTGCTTCATCAATGGTAGCAATGGCCATATCAATATCATCCTTATTCATATTGTATTGAACAAGACCTTTTAAATGATAAAAAGCTGCTTTAAGTGATACTTCATATGGCTGCTGTCTTTCATAAAAAGCGTACTTCATATCATCTTTGGAGTTAAGAATACCGTATTCAATATTGATATTTGCACCAGTGTTATCTCCTAACTGAATCTTGAGATCTGCCAGTTCATAGGCCAAATAGGCGTTGGGTTGCCTGGAATATAGAACCTCAAACTGTTCAAGGGCTCTTTTTGGCTGGTTCAAAGCTTTTAATGAAATGGCCTTTACCTGGACTGCAAGATCAGAATCTGTATCGATCTTTTCAATCCCAATAGTATTTAAGGCCTGCAGATGCTGGTTGTTATTGGCATATACGTATGCAAGGGTATCTCTCCTTTCAACAGAAGGTGAAAGTACGTTTAAATGAGTTAAAGCATTGATTACACCGTTTATATCGGACTGTTTTCTCATTTCCGTATAATAGGCCTCAAAATGTTTTTGAAGCTCTGAGTTGGTTTGCGAATAACCGCTGTAAAAGACTCCCAAACTGGTTATAAGAATAATTATAAACTTCTTCATTATCGTATAATTTTCGTGCGGCAAAAATAATACATTTTTTTTGGTCTTTATATAAGGAAACTCTTAAATATCAATTAGATGTATTTTTTTTAATGTATTACAATTAGTAAATGCCCCATCTTTCCTTTTTAGTTCATTCAATGGACTGGTTTCGGTATATGTAAGGATGTAAAAAAAAGGATGCCCAACGGCATCCTTTTAATATGGTGGTCTTTAGTTCTGAAGTACTTACGCCAGGGTTAATTCTTCTTCTTTTTTGGTATAAGAATTTAATAACCAGGCATAAAACGCAAGACTCCTGTTATCCTTGTCAATACAGGATTTTAGAAATTCGCACAAATTGTTAAAAAACAGGTTTGTGTATAATGTAGGTAGTCTCAGATTAATTTTTTTAGGATCATAATCCTTTTCGTTCATTACAATATCCATCGCTATCCTTTTCCTGTGATAATCAATAGATACATCTGTGGCATTGTAATGATTCTTTACAATAGCCTTGTGCAGGTTTTGAAAGTTTTTAGTCATCTTGCTTTTTGCACAACTACGGGAGATGAGACTTTCCAGTTCCATTAAAATCCTCCCCTTTAAATTTGTTTTTTCCATGACATTTTGGGATTTAATGTTTACGTAAAGATACAGAATAACGATAAAAAGCTGAAAATCAACGCTATAAATTAACCTTTTATCGATGTTTTTGTTGTAAAAGTGCTTGTAATTGTTGTGAACTACTAATTTATTCCAGTATAAAAGACAATATTTTTATTAAGAAAATTCTTACTAAGTATTGTTTTCCCACTTTTTAGGGATTCAGGGTTCAGATATTGGGGCCTTGGAAGCTTATTCTTATCTGCCATTTGGCTATAATAGTCTCTTTTCATAGGGTGATTTGGGTAGACACCGTTAAAGATTTGATCCCACCAATTATTTTTAAGCACTGATTTTATCAGATGAATACAATCATCTAAATGTATCAGGTTAACTGGGTCATTCCCATTAGTAAGTCCTTTTTTTCCGGATAGCATTGTAATAGGGTGTCTGTTGGGCCCTATAAGACCTCCAAATCTAAGGATGGTAGTTTGAAGGGACCTGTTGTTTTGAAAAATCTTTTCAGCCTCCACTAATTGTCTTCCTGATTCAGTTACAGGCACCGGAATTGTATCCTCAGTTACCTCACCCTCAGTAGCTCCATATACCGAAGTACTACTCACAAATACTATTTTTTTGACGCCGGATTTTTCTATCTCATTGTGCAAAACATTCATTTTGAGCGCATAGTTCTCTTTGTTCTTAGCCCGTAGCCTGGGGGGTACATTTATTATTAGGATGTCAAGCTGGTACAGAAATTCTGTAATTGAGCCTGTAACACTTTCCTCACCTAAAATAACTAAAAAGGGCTTAATTCCTTCCTTCTCTAAGGTATCCAGTTTTTCCTTCTTGGTAGTGCTTCCATGTACATTATAGCCGGCTTGTATAAAAGATTTGGCCAGTGGTAAACCAAGCCATCCGCATCCGATAATTCCTATGGTGTTTTTCAAAATTTAATCGTTTTAATCAATACAACGGCATCGTTAAGAACAAAGGGCATAGGAATGGTTGCTTCCGGTCTTTCGGGTATCGTAAATGAAGGGTTATCCAATAGGTCATTAGAAGCCTCGTATAAGGTTAGCTCCAATGATTCGTGTTTAGGAATGCTTAGCTGTATTTCTGTAAAATCATTATTACTTATGAAATGCGTAATTAACTTGCCCCTCTTCCTATGGTTAAGATAGTAGTCGGATAATGCAATACTATTTACTTTAGCTTCTAAAATATTTACTTCGTTTGTAAAGATGTCCAAGCGATTTACGTCGCGCTGCGGGGTAATGCAAAACTCAAACATACGTTTATTTCCAATAACCGTATCAACTGTAATTTCAACTATTGGCGGCAGTACTTTTTTAAATGGGGCGTCAGCCATATAAGTAAATCCGGTAGCGTATTTACTACTTATATTAAAAGTTGCAAGACTGTCCGGCCTTTTTTTGGTAACTCCAAGATATTGTGATGTCCATGAGGAGAGTTCATTCTCATAAGTTGCCCATTGTGCTCTTTTTTGATCTGTATTAAGCACATAAAGAAGACTTGTTGGTTTGGCATTTTCGCTACTAAAATCAGAGTTTATATGGGCAGATACCATAAAACCAAGGAACAATAAAAAAAACATATAACCAATGCGATTCTTGTGCTTGTACGCCATGAAAACAGGAAGTAGTAACATAAAAGTTAAAGTACTTAAGACCGTGGCAGTAACCATCATTTTTAATCCCAGGCCAATAGGAAATAATTTGATAAAAGGGCTATAAATCCAAATCGCTGGCAGAGCCAGTAAGACAAGAATGTAGAGGTTGGGTTTATCCTGATTTAAACCAATCATAAAAGACCCTAATAGTGCAAATAATGGAATAATGAAAAAACTGGCTCCCGGAAGATAAGTCCCTACTGACCAACATATTAAAAACCAAATAAGTATTGGTGCTACCAATAGATTAGAGATATTAATTTTTCTAAATTTATGATAGGTCCAAAAACAAGTGCTAATAGAGAATAAAACAAATGCCAGAATATAGATATGGCCATTATAGGTAAAACCGTGCAGGATATCTTTGTAATGCGGATATAGCCACTTTAGAAAAGACCAGCTATACCATCCGGCAAGCCCGTTTACTGTTATTACTATTATAAGCGGGAGGAAACCTTTCCCAATTTCCCGCAGATTAAGACGTTTTATTTTAAACCCATAAAATAATAGTAAGCATATCATGGCAAAACCCAAAAAGAACATGGGCCAAATCCATTCAAAAGGATAGGATACCATCTTATAATAAGGGAGGTTAAAATATACATAGTCATTCAAACTCTTCATATTAGACAAATCTACCTCACTGAAATGTTGCAAAAGTGGCATAAGGTAGCTTCCCTGATGAGACAAAGTGTTTCTGTCTAATCGCTCAAAAGTATCATGGGCAGTATGGTAGTCATAATGATCATCTATAAATGCAAAGTTAAAACCTTCAATATCCCTATCTTCCCTAAAAACAGTAAGATCTGTATCATTGGGTAATAGTTTATAAATACTGTAGAATAAAGAATTTGCTACAGGGAAATTTGGATCTGCTTTGATAAATTCTTCAAGAAGTTTTCCATTTCCTCTATTGGTTTCCATAAGCATAATACCAGGTCCTCCGCTACCCCTCGCCTCAAAATTCAAAGCCAATCCAACTTCCTTTGCCCAGGGATGATTATTTACAAATAGATCTGCCCCGTTAAGTCCCAGTTCTTCTGCATCGGTAATAAGGATTATTATATCATTTTTAGGCACTTTTCCGCTTGCCATATAGGCTCGGACACCTTCCAGGATAGTTGCAACCCCACTCCCCGCATCACTGGCTCCGAAAGATGAATGCGGACTGCTGTCGTAATGTGAAAGCAATAAAAGTGCCTTTCCTGGCTGAGAGCCTTTTATTCTGGCAATTATGTTCTCCGCTTTGCTAAAATTACCCCAATCTCCGGCGGTATACCCTTTCTGAACTGAGGTTTCCAAGCCCAATTGAGATAATTGATCAATAATATATTTTTTGACGGTTTCATGCGCTTCAAAACCTACGCCATGGGGCTGTTCAGAGATGGTTTTTACATGTTGTAAAGCCCTGTCTGTAGAAAAAGTGGTGAGTGACTTATTGGCATCTATTTTATAGGTAGGCATGGCAGTATCAAAACTCAGGTAAATTGCCAATAGAATCAGCAAAAACGATATTATTTGGGAATATGTTTTCATGTTATGGAATTGTTAGATAAAAGTATAAAATTCTGGTATCCTAGTTCATTTTGGCGAAAATATTTAATACTTAATCAGGAAAAGTGTATATTTAATATTAAGCTAATATTTAAAAAGGTATGGGTATAAAGAGTTTTATGGGCCGAAGAGCCAAAGAAGGATCCAAAAAGGAGTATGATGCCCCCATTCTGGTGGAGGATTATATGACAAGAAAATTACTAACTTTTAGTACAGATCAATCCATACTGGAGGTAATGGAATCTTTTGCCAAAAATCATATTTCCGGGGGACCGGTTTTGGATGAAAGTGGGTTTTTAGTAGGAATTATTTCGGAGGCTGATTGTATGAAGGAAATTTCAGAAAGCCGTTATTTTAACCAGCCTATCCTCGATGCAAGCGTAGAACGTTTTATGACCAAAGATGTGGAAACTATACCTCATGACATGAGCATTTTTGATGCTGCAGGAGTTTTTCATAAAAACAATCGCAGGAGATTACCGGTTTTAAAGGATGGCCTTTTAGTGGGACAGATAAGTCGTAAGGATATTGTGATCGCCGCTTTAAAACTTACCAGTCATAACTATCAATAATTTTCGGAATTTAAGTAGTTGAATTTCTTTTTCCGGATACTTTTACGGGGATAATTTCTATTCGCGTTTAACGATCATGTAATAATCATTATCCAAAGGAAGATAACCAAGATCGTATACAAAGTAATAGGTTGTGCCCTTTTTTGTAGTATATAGATTGGTTATATAGTCAAAATCAAAACCTTTATCCATAAGACGTGTTTTGGTTGTGCGCGTTTTACCATCCTTTAAGGCAAAACTATCTAAGACCCTGTAATTCTTTCGAAGTCTGTTATTTATATTTCGTACCAGGTTTTTACTATCCTTGTTTAGTTTATTATTATAGGCATTCCGACAATAGTCCGAACAGTATTTTTTATCTACCCGGCCCCTGATTATTTCCCCGCATTCAAGACATTTTTTTTCTTCCTGATGTTCCATGTGTAATAAAAGAAAAAGTTACTCCTCATAATGATGTGAGGGTACTATATTACTACAATATCGTATTTTCCGAGCAACCCTACAACTCCGTCTTTTGAGAATTTAGCTTTTCTTAGTCGATTTTGCTCCGGGTCAAACTTATAATTGATTGCTGTGCTTAAATCAGCCTGCTCCAGATTTGTGTTCTTAAAAATGACTTTGTTTAAATCGCATTCATCAAATCTTGCATTGCTGAGGTTGGCCTCTGTAAAGTCGGCTTCAATTAGTTTACATTCAGTAAACACAATGTTTTTTAGCTTTAACTGATAAAATGAAGCCAGGATCAATGAACAATGATCAAATGAAAGTGACAGCAATATGGGATTACAAAGTTCAAAGTGAATCCCCGTTAGCTTACAGAAGGAAAATGAAACCTCATTGAATACCGATTGACTTATATTGGCATTGCTTAAGTTGCAATGTTTAAATTGACATGTAGTAAAATTTATATTATCGAGGTAGGAATCAGCAAAATCGCAGCCTTCAAAAATACAGTTTTCGTATTCTGCTTTTTCCAATCTAACTTTTTTGAAATCCTGATCTTTGTATGTTTTATCTTCAAAAAATGATTTGTTCATAACAAGCCATATTAGGGAATTACTAAGAATAGAATGTATATCTCTTTCCGTTCTGGTTGGCAAATTAAAATAGCGGCCCTTAAGGTTTACTCTTTGAGTATCAATGCAGGTAATCCAAGGTCTGTATACATTCTGTTATAGGCGGCCATCTCCGTATTCACGATGGCTTTCTTTTCATTCTCATAGGTATTCCAATCAGCCAGCAGATCGGCCAGCCTTTGTTTGGCTCCTTGTGTAACTTTCGGATCTGAGCTATCTACAAATCCTTTGAGATGCATTAATTGGGCATTTAACTGGTTATTGTAGTTAATGACATCTTGAAAAGTTTTCTGATTAGGCTGGATAAGATTTTGTTCCCAGCTGTCAATGCGTTTTATCAATTCGTTTCCTTTTTCCAATAGATCAGCTGCCACTTCATTTTCTTTAAGGAGCTCATCATAGGTCTTTAATTGTTTTTTAGCCGACCGTATTTGAGTTACAGATTCATGAATATTCTTAATCGTATTTTCAATCTGAAGCAATACCGATTGTTGTTCATCAAAATCAGATTTTGAGGCTTTAATATTTGGGTTCGGAAGAATGGTTACTTCCGTTTCGGTCACCTTGTCGCCCAAAGACAATCGCAGGGTATAAGCACCGGGAGCCACACTGGAACCTGAATAATTGCCATACACAAATACTTTATCTACAGCCGGGAGCGTTTCTTTTCTAAAATTCCAGGTGAATCGATTATACCCCATTTTTGAAGGCAAAACCGCCGGCTTGGAAGGTCCTCCTGGCCATGTTTTAAAGTCTTTTTGCTTTTTATTGGTAATGGTTCTAATCAGTTTTCCATTTTGGAGCACCTGTAATTCCAAATTCAGACTGTCTGCATTTTCATTCAGATAATAATCAAATGTAACCCCTTGTTTAGGATTTTGTCCGAGTCCTGGTTGTGGTTTTTCAGAACTTCCGCCAAAGATTAAATAGGTGTCTTTAGGTTTAAAGATGGCAAGAGCCGTATTATTTATTGAACTATTCTGAATAGCCCCAAGATCATCCAAAATCCAAAATGACCTGCCAGCAGTAGCTGCCACTAAATCGTTATCCTGAAGTGTGAGATCATTAATAGGCACCACTGGTAAGTTTAGCTGAAAGGGTTGCCAGTTTAATCCATCATTAAACGAAATATACAAACCGTTTTCTGTGCCTGCATACAAAAGTCCTTTTCGTTTAGGATCTTCCCTTACGACGCGTACAAATGTGTGTTCATCAGTAATTCCGGTTACTATTTTGGACCAGGTTTTACCATAGTCTGTAGTCTTAAATATGTATGGTTTTAGGTCCATAAACTTATAACGCATCACTGCCACATAAGCCGTGGCAGCATCATGTGGAGATACTTCAATACTATTAATTATTCCTTCCGCTAAACCCGGAGGAGTAACGTTTTCCCAAATACCACCTCCATCTTTAGTAATATGAATAAGGCCGTCATCACTTCCGGCCCAGAGGACACCTTTTTCATGGGGAGATTCTACCAAGTACATCAAGGTGTTGTAATTCTCACCTCCTGCTGCTTCATTGGTATATGGCCCGCCCCCGGGGCCTTGCTTACTTTTGTCGTTTCGGGTCAGATCGGGACTTATTACAGACCAACTAATACCTCCGTCTGTGGTTTTGAAAACCACGTTTCCTGCATGGTAAATGGTATTACGGTCATGCGGAGAACTAATAATCGGGGCGTTCCAATTATAGCGAAATTTGAAGCTTTCGGGAGCATTCCCCAGAGCTAATTCCGGGTATTCTTTAATTGGTTTACCTTCCCTTGAGGCTCTTATCCATTTTTCAATAATCCCCTGGTAACAGCCACCAAATACAATTTCAGGATTATCGGGATCAAAAGCCAGATAGGCACTTTCGCACCCGGCAACAGAGTACCAGTCCTTCCAGTCGATCCCCTGATCATTGGTTCTGCTGGCAATAGCTATTGCAGAATTGTCCTGCTGACCTCCGTATACATTATAAGGCACCAGATTGTCTGTTATAACCCTGTAAAACTGTGAAGTAGGCTGTTCTTGTTGTGTACTCCAGCTTTTACCTCCATTGTTAGAAACATTGGCCCCACCGTCATTGGAATTGATCATTTTACTATTATCCAGCGGATTTATCCAAAGATGATGATTGTCTCCATGTGGGGTAGGTACCCGGCTAAATGTTTTACCGCCATCGATCGATTTTGTTACCGGGGCATTACATATATATACCAGGTTTTCATCCTGAGGATCTGCAAATATTTCCATATAATACCAGGAGCGTGCAATATTTATCCGGTCTTTATTTACCTGTGTCCATTTTTTACCTGCATCATCAGACCTGTAAACCCCGCCTTTTTTTCCTTCGGCTTCCAATACTGCGAATACCCGCTCCGGGTTGGCACGGGATACAGATATCCCTGCTTTTCCAAATTCTTCAGGAAGGCCTTCTTTTAATTTATTCCATGTAGTTCCTCCATCTGTAGATTTATAAAGCCCCGAATTTTTACCCCCGGACTTCATAGTCCATGGATATCGGCTGTGTTCCCAGAATGCAGCATAAAGAATTAATGGGTTCTTCATGTCCATAGACAGGGAAGAGGCGCCTGTTGTCTTGTTCACGAAAAGAACTTTTTCCCAGTTTGCACCACCATCTGTGGATCTGTAGATTCCTCTATCTTCCGATGGACCGTATTGAGCTCCCTGAGCTCCAATAAAAATAATATCAGGATTTGCCGGATGAATAACCACATCTGAAATATGACGTGTTCTATCAAGGCCAATGTGCTTCCATGTCTTGCCGGCATCAGTAGATTTGTAGACCCCATCTCCCATAGAGGTCATTACCCCTCTGGCAGCGTGTTCGCCCATACCAGCCACAACGATATTTGGATTGCTTTCTGAAACTGCAATTGCACCAACAGTTCCGGTTTTCAAAAATTTATCAGAAATATTATTCCAGCTGATACCATCATCTGTTGTTTTCCATATTCCACCACCGGTGGAGCCCATATAATAGGTCATAGGCTCACCAACAACTCCGCTGCTCGCTACACTTCGGCCGCCTCTAAATGGACCAATATTACGCCATTTCAGGCCATGATAAAGCGAATCCTGAACTGTATACAGTGGAGTACTTGTTTTGGTTTTTCGTTTTTGAGCCTGCATGTTAACTGGAAACAATAGTAGGCCGATAATAAAAAGGTGGATGGTTTTCATAGTAAATAAATATGTGGTAATATAATAAATGTTTATTTCAATTCTTTATAAATTGTTTGGATATCCTGTGCGGTCATAGTGCCTTCATATATCAGGAGGCTATACTTTAAAATGGTTGGATCTTTTGTGGAAACAAAGACGGGTTTTCTGCCCGGATAAACACAATTTTGCATACTCTCTTTTTCTCTTAATATCCAATTTGCTTTATCCCCAGGGGAATCCTGGTGGGAGAGTATCGCGATTCCCGAACTGATCTCCTTATTGGTTAATGATCCAAAAATATTCATCCATTTTCCGGCCTCAACGGCATTATTTTCAGGAACGACCTTACCTTTATTGGAAGTAAACTGAACATCTTCAGGAATTTTCATTCGCACAGAAAATCCCCCATAGCCCTTTTCATCATCTGAACCACCTATTTTCAGATTCTTTTCAAGTGCTAAAAGTGATATTTCAAAACCTATAATACGATAATTACTCTTTCTGGGATAAATGCTAATGGTTGTATTTTCTAATAGGAAAGGTTTTTGATTTCCTTCCTGGTCTAACCATAGAGGAGATTGCCAATATGTAGCTGCCATTAACTTTAGAATGTCCCCGTCTTCCGAACATCCAATGTCACTAATATTCCAGGAAAAAGCTCTGCATTCCCAGGAATCCCCTAGTTTAGTATTCCCGATAAATATTTGGTGCCATGCCCAAAAAACGCCCCTGTGATGTGGATGGTCCGCCGGAAAATCTTCAGTGAGTACAGATCCATCAAGTCCATGGATTGGATGTATATAATTGTTTCGCGAGAATTCTCCGTTAATCGATTTGGTTTGTTTTTGATAAAAAAGAACACTTTCCTCACCATCTTTTATATGTATTCCTGCCTGAGACTTTGTAAAAGTTAATTGGGCAAATCCAAATAAAGGCAATATCAAAAACCCCAAAAAATATGGGCGATAATAATTCAATTTATAATTATAATTCAGTTTAGTCATCTATAGCACTAAATACCATCTGCCGGAATTTCCAGGCGGTATTATCATTTGATGTGCCTTGGGTTTGTTTCATAAGGATACCAATGACCTGCTCCTCAGGATCTGCAAAATATTGAGTATTAAAATAGCCGCCCCAGTCGAAAGTGCCATCACTGCCCAGGCCTCCAGAATCTTCTCCTTTTTGGTTTACTACCCCAAATGCTAATCCATAATACTTAGGTCCGTCTTTCCAAATGTCACCAATTTGGTTACCCATTATACTTCTCACAGTGGTTCTGCTCAGTAACCTTACCCCGTTTAACTCTCCCTTATTCAGATACATTTGGAGAAAGGTTGCATAATCCTTTGCGGTACTGGAAAGACCCGCTCCACCGGAAAAAAACCTTTTAGCACCTTTAATAGGATAATCTGTATCATAAAACGTAACCGGATATTTCTCCCATTCCCCGTTTACTTTATGCTGAACTTTTACCAGGCGGGCATGTTTTGATTCAGGTAAATAAAACCAGGTGTCCTTCATGCCTAAAGGATCAAAAATCCGGGTTTTTAGAAATTCATCAAAGGGTAAACCGGAGACTACTTCAATAAAGTAACCCAGAACATCAAGACCTTCGCTATATGTAAATTTCTCACCCGGGATATGGTGCAATGGAAGCCCGGCGAGTTTCTTAACACTTTCTTCTATGGAAATATCCTCAGTAGTAAAAAGATCTGTAATACCGGCCTTGTGATAGATTGCTTTGAATCTTGGATCACCGTCAATTACCCCATAACCTATGCCTGAGGTATGGGTAATTAAATGCCTGATCGTAATTTCTTTCTCTGAAGGAACACTGGTGTATGTACTATCTGATTCATTAAAAGTATCGAGAATTTTGGCATCTTTAAATTCGGGAATGTATTTGGAAACCGGATCATCCAATTTAAATTTTCCTTCTTCCCAGAGCATCATTACCGCAGTTGAAGTTATGGCCTTTGTCTGAGAGGCGATCCTGAAAATAGCATCATTATAAATCTTAATACCAGCTGAATTATCAGCCAAACCATATGCGCTGTGAAATACTATTTTTCCATCTCTTGCAATTAAAGCCACAGCTCCCGGAATATCACCATCTTTTACAGCTTGTTTAAGCATGGCATCTATTCGCTTTAACCGTGTATCAGACATTCCAACAGTTGCCGGGGAAGCCGGGGTAAGATCTGGTGAAATTTTAACTGAAGGGGTTTGGGCAAAACCTATTGCGGTAATTGCCAAACAAAAAAAGAGGTTGATTTTTTTCATAATTTAATTTTTATCTTGTCCGCCAGCTCTGTCCGGAGAACGGGGCGTTGGCCATTCTTGTTTTCTTCCTGTTTTCAGACTTGTTGGAAGTGAAGCTTTTTCCCTGGATGTTTTTTCCGGGTCTTCACAGGCCATGTATGTAAGGATGGCAGTGAGAATTGCATTGTTACGCACATCGTCAAAAACGATCTTGTCATAAGTGTCTAAATTGGTATGCCAGGTATAATCGCTATAGCTCCAGCTTAAGGAGCTTAGTGAAAATGCCGGAACTCCCTGAGCCACAAAAGAAGCATAATCAGATCCTCCCCGGCCGGGTGAACCCGGGTATGTGGTTACAATATGTTCGCGTATGTCATGAGGAACGGCTTGGAGCCAACTCCCCAGATATTCGTAGGCGTGCAGGAATCCCTGTCCGGACAATTTAACGACCCGCCCGGTTCCGTTATCCTGATTAAATAAAGCCTGTAGCCCTTTTACGACTTCCGGCCTGTCTTCAACAAAGGCGCGGGAACCATTTAGCCCTTGTTCTTCACTACCCCAAAGGCCAATAATAATGGTGCGTTTAGGGTTAGGATATATTTTTTTAAGGATACGTGCAGTTTCCATCATGGTAATAGTACCCGTGCCATTGTCTGTTGCACCGGTACCGCCATCCCAGGAATCAAAATGCGCAGAAAGAACAACATATTCATCAGGGAATTCTTTGCCTGGAATAGTGGCTATAGTATTAAAAGTAGGCACCCTTCCCAATTCTTTTGATTTAGAAACCAGTTTTAATACAGGTTTGTCGTCGTTCTCTGCCAATCGGAAGATCATCCCGTAATCTTCCAGGGAAAGGTCTATGACTGGAATGGTTTTGGTATTGGCGCTAAAAATTTTATTAGCCCCAAAACCTTCTGACCACCTGGATTGTATAATAGCTGCTGCACCTGCTTCTTCCAGTGCTCTATTTAGAGTTCTGCTGTTATATCCTGTATTTCGGATTTGCTGATACCAGGCCATGGTTTGGGCTTTCCTATTGGCTTTCATTTTTTCAAAAGATTCATCTGTGGCAAATTCTTTCCAATTATAGTCCGGTCGGCCTGTAGGCTGATTCATGGAGACTGTTACAAATTTGCCTTTTACATTGGGGAGCCAATTTGTAAAGGCCAGTGAATCTTCCACTATAGGGAGATTTATTACCTCGGAGGTAATTCCTGCATCTGAAGTACTCGGGCTCCATGCCAATTGTGTTCCTCGAAGTGATACCACTCTTGGCGAAACCATATCTACATGGGTAATACCC
>NZ_JBATGR010000507.1:0-1831 GCF_049665975.1 Eudoraea sp. | reverse complement strand
AACGATTTAAGATGGATACTAGAAAAGAAAAATTCCCATACGGTATTCCAGGGCATAATTTAAGTGAAATAGAAAGAGAAATACCTATTGAAGAACCGCCGGTATGGCCAGTCAACGATAAATTAAAAATAATTGGAAAAAGGGTCACAAGAATCGATGCCCACGAAAAAGTGACAGGTAAAGCAAAATATACCTCTGACATTAAATTGCCTGGTATGCTCTATGCGAAGATGTTGCGTTCAAATGTACCACATGCTGTCATCACATCAATCGATATTGCTAAAGCAGAAAGTCTGCCGGGGGTACATGCTATTCATCTTATAGAGAATGCCCAGAAAGAGGGAGAAGAAAATACTAATGGTAAATATCCGATGGTAAAATATGTGGGACAACCTCTTGGAGGTGTCGCAGCCGAAAGCCTGGAAATAGCCAAAGATGCCATCTCATTGATTAAGGTCAGCTATGAGCAGAAACCCTTTGTTATAGATATCGAAGCTGCCATGGAAATCAATGCACCAATTGTGTTTGATGTGCCAATTACACAACAGGAAGATGGTGGAGATGTAGGTGAAACGCATGATGGGAGCAAAGGGGAAGGTAATGTTAGAGGGCCGTCGACCAGTAGTTTTTTTGGTGGACCCAGAGGTGATTTGGAAGTGGGTTTCAGAGAAGCCGATGTTTTGGTAGAAAGAACGTATCGAACACAAGTGCATACGCACATGCCATTGGAGACCCATGGTGTCGTGGTGGATTGGAATGCTGACCATATGATGGTTTATGCATCTACACAAAATACTAATGGGGTTAGAAATGAAATGGCGAGTGTCTTCAATTTGCCAAAGAGTAAAGTAAGGGTATTCTGTGATTTTATGGGCGGCGGATTTGGTGCAAAACACAGTGCCGGAAGCTTTGGGCCTATGGCTGCAAATCTTGCTAAAAAAACGGGCAGACCGGTCTGGCTAATGCTAGATCGAAAAGAAGAGCATCTTGCAGAAGGAAACCGACCTAATTCAATTCAATATCTAAAAATAGGAGCCAGGAAAGATGGTACTTTGACTGGTATTCAGCAACGTTCCCATGGGACGGCAGGGGTAAACCTTGGCGCCGGAGTGGGTCGGATTGCCCAAATCTTGTATCCCTGTCCTAATTTTGCAACCGAACAATATGATGTATTGACTAATGCAGGACCAGGAGCTGCCTGGCGTGCACCTGGTAATGTTCAGGGAGCTTTTGGCCTTGAACAGGCTATTGATGAATTGGCGGAAAAGCTAGAAATAGACCCATTAAAATACAGAGACCTAATTGATAAAAGTGAAGTGAGAAAAGTAGAGCGCCAACGCGGTGCAAAACTTTTCGAGTGGTCTCGTCGTCAACCTGCAGGCAGAGGTAAAGGGATAATAAAGAAAGGGCTCGGCGTAGGGCAATCTACATGGCCGCGATTTGTAACTCTTGATTCTTCAGTTGAAGTTAAAATCCACAACGATGGCGGGGTTGAGATACGGTCCAGCGTCCAGGATATAGGAACAGGGACTAAAACCATTCTTGCCCAGGTAGTTGCCGAGGAATTAGGCCTTCCGGTGGCAGCTATTACAGTCAACATTGGCGACACTTTTTTCCCTGTTGGCCCAGGTTCCGGGGGAAGCGTAGTAACCGGATCAATTACACCTCCAGCCCGTAATGCGACTTATGAAGCGAAAAAAGCACTTTTGAAACTGGTTGCCAAAAAATGGGAAACCGATTCTTCGGAATTGTTTATTGAGAACGGTGAGGTAGGTAGTAAAATGGATGCCAGTATGAAAATGCCTTTCAAAGAGGCAACAAAATTAATGCG
>NZ_JBATGR010000506.1:0-10033 GCF_049665975.1 Eudoraea sp. | reverse complement strand
GTATTAGAAGGACAGAGAGAATTTGAATTGGCATGCAAAGGCGGTTATACTATTCAGAGTGTGTTTTTTTGCCCCAATATTATTTCTGAGCAAAAAGTGAGGCAAATTATTGACCGGCTTGAGAAATTTCCGGAATTAATAGAAGTATCTCAAGAGATATACCAAAAAATAGCCTATCGAGATAGTACGGAGGGAATTGTTGCTTTGGCCTGTTCAAAAAATCACAATCTGAATGATATTTCCTTTAGGAACAAAAATCCATTGATATTGATTGCCGAAGCACCTGAAAAACCCGGAAATATTGGTGCTTTATTAAGAACTGCGGATGCGGCTAAATTAGATGCTGTAATTATTGTAAATAGCAAGGGAGATCTTTATAATCCTAATGTAATCAGAGCTAGTGTCGGATGCCTTTTTACGGTAAATATTGCAACAGGAAATACTCAGGAAGTTATCAATTTTTTAAATAAGAATAAAATAGCCATTTATTCAGCCGCCCTGTCAGCTTCATGCAACTATACCGAAGTAGATTATAAGAAGGCCTGCGCCATTGTAGTAGGTACGGAGGCTACCGGACTTACATCTGAATGGTTGGAGAAATCCGATCAGAATGTTATAATACCAATGCAAGGGGAAATAGATTCCATGAATGTTTCTGTATCGGCTGCAATTCTTATCTTTGAGGCAAAGCGACAAAGAGAATTTCTTTAAGATTATAACCTCGATTGCCAAGTTCACCAAAAAAAAATTCAACTCCTTATCAGTTCTAGCTTACTAAAATTTGTCACGTTTTTAATAAATGATAAAAGTCTTATATGAATAGTTCATTCCTATTTTATACAATAATTGCTATCATAGTTCTTCAATTCCTTATGGAAACTGTCCTGGATTATCTCAATTCACGAAAATTTCAGGATCCTATTCCAGAAGAATTAAAGGATGTCTTTGATAATAAGGAATATTTAAAATCTCAGGCTTACAAGAAAGATAATTACAAATTTGGCGTGCTATCTTCCACATTTTCCATTGTACTTACTTTAGGGTTCCTAATATTTGGTGGATTTGAATTGATAGACTTACTCGCCCGAAATATTACTGAAAACCCAATTATAATGGCTCTATTATTTTTTGGTATCATTATGATTGGAAGTGATATAATTACTACACCTTTTTCGTATTATCAGACATTTGTGATAGAAGAAAAATATGGGTTCAACAAGTCTACCAGAAAGTTGTTTTTTATCGATAAAATTAAAGGCTGGTTGATGATGGCTATATTAGGAGGGGGAATACTCTCAATGGTCATTTGGTTTTTTCAATTTGCCGGTAATAATTTTTGGATATATGCCCTTGCCCTGATTGCCATCTTCACGATTTTTATGAATCTTTTCTACAGCAGGCTAATTGTACCTTTATTTAATAAACAAATTCCCCTGGAGGATGGATCTCTTAAGAGTAAAATTGAAAATTATACACGCACGGTGGGATTTAAACTTCAAAATATCTTTGTTATCGACGGATCTAAGAGAAGTACAAAAGCAAATGCATATTTTGCCGGTTTTGGAAAAGAAAAAAGAGTTACACTTTATGATACGTTAATTCAGGATTTAGAGGAAGAAGAAATAGTAGCCGTACTTGCCCATGAAGTTGGGCATTATAAACGCCACCATATAATTATAAACCTTATTATTTCAATCCTTCTAACAGGTGTTACCTTGTTCATTCTATCGCTTTTTATTAATAACCCCGAATTTTCGTACGCTATAGGCGTCACCAAACCTAGTTTTCATGCTGCTTTAATTTGTTTTGGAATCCTGTATAGCCCTATCTCCGAAATAACCGGATTGGTGATGAACATTCTGTCGAGAAAATTTGAATTTGAAGCAGATGATTTTGCCAAAAATACTTATGATGCCTTGCCTTTAATCAACTCATTAAAAAAGCTTTCTAAAAATAACCTCAGCAATCTAACTCCGCATAAGGCCTACGTATTTATGCATTATTCTCACCCTCCCTTAATTCAAAGAATACGTAACCTTAAGGCATGATTTTTGTTGGTTACTAGAAAAGATTGTGGTAAATTTATTTTATGAGTGTGGATACGGCTTTAGAGCAGGAGAACAAGCAAATTGCAAAGCAATACAAGGAACTACTTAGAATTAGTTATCAGGCATTAACTGCTAAAGATAAAAAACTAGTACGTTCTGCTTTTGACATAGCCGTGGATGCCCATAAGAATCAACGAAGAAAATCAGGAGAGGCCTATATTTTTCATCCTATAGCAGTAGCCAAGATAGTAGCTTCAGAAATTGGTCTCGATGCCGTATCTATTGCGGCCGCATTACTCCATGATGTTGTTGAAGATACCGATTATACATTAGATGATATTGAGCGAATGTTTGGTGAAACAATAGCTCGCATTGTGGACGGCCTTACGAAAATTGCCCATCTCAAAAAGGAGATGAACATATCCCAACAGGCAGAGAATTTTCGAAAAATGTTGCTAACGTTGCATGATGATGTTCGGGTAATTATCATCAAGATAGCAGATAGATATCACAATATGCTTACTATGGACGCCATGCCGGAGCACAAGCAGGTGCAAATGGCCTCTGAAACGCTTTATATCTATGCTCCCCTGGCTCATAGAATTGGACTCTATAATATAAAAACAGAACTAGAGAATCTAAGTCTGAAATACACAGAGCCGGAAGTATACAATGATATTCAGGAAAAAATTGAGCAAACTAAAGAAGAACAACAGAATTATATTGATGAATTTTCAAATATTATTCAAGATACTTTGGACAAAGAAGGTCTTGAATATCATATAAAAGGAAGGATGAAGTCTATCTATTCCATCAGAAAGAAAATGGTATCTCAGAATATTACTTTTGATGAAATATATGACAAATTTGCCATTCGCATCATTTATAAATCTGATAAACACAATGAGAAATTTATTGCCTGGAAAATATACTCTATTGTAACAGATCATTTTACGCCTAATCCTATACGCCTTCGCGATTGGATATCTTCACCGAAATCAACAGGTTATGAAGCCCTACACATTACTGTAATGGGCCCGGAAGGCAAATGGGTTGAAGTTCAGATACGCAGTGAAAGAATGCATGAAATTGCCGAGAAAGGATATGCTGCTCACTTTAAATATAAACACGGAGCACAAAAAGAACAGGGAATAGAGATGTGGCTCAACCGTTTACAGGAAGCCCTCGAAACCTCTAATGGTAATGCCGTAGATTTTGTGGAGGAATTTAAATTAAATCTTTATTCCAAAGAGATCTTTGTTTTTACTCCAAAAGGCGAATTAAAATCGTTGCCAAAAGACGCTACTCCTCTGGATTTTGCATTTAATATCCATACTGAAGTAGGAATGAGAACCCGGGGGGCGAAAGTAAATGGAAAATTGGTGCCTCTGAACACGACATTAAATAGTGGTGACCAGGTTGAGATCATTACATCAGATAAAGCGAAACCCAATCAGAACTGGCTGGATTACGCGACTACAGCCAGAGCCAGAGCAAAAATTCGTTCGTCTTTACGAGAAGAACAAAAACAAATTGCTAATGATGGTAAGGAAACGCTAAGACGTAAACTTAAGTCTCAAAAAATTAATATGAACGAGGATTCCATCAATAAGATGGTGGTTCACTTTAAGCTGAAGACCAGTTTGGATCTCTTCTATCGCATAGGTATCGGAGCAATAGATAATCAGATGATCAAAGAATTTGCATCATCCTATAATAATGCATTTATCAGTTTTTTCAAAAATAAGATTCGGAGAAAACCAGTCCAGGAAGATATTGATAAGGCCGAAATAACTTCCAAATATGATATGCTTGTATTTGGTAAGGAGGAAGAAAAATTAAATTACACACTATCCAAATGTTGTAACCCAATTCCCGGAGATGAAGTCTTTGGTTTTGTAAGCGTGTCGGAAGGAATAAAAGTTCATAAGAAAAACTGTCCAAATGCTATTTCTTTGCAATCCAACTATGCCTACCGGATAATTAGTGCCAAATGGATTGATTCAAGCCAGGAAGAATTCACTTCAGAAATTAAACTTACGGGGATTGATAATTTAGGCCTGATGAACGAGATTACAGAAATTATTTCGGATAATATGCATGTTAATATGCGGAATCTGAATTTCAGTACAGATGGAGGTACCTTTACAGGTAAAATCACAGTTGTAGTAAAAAACAATGCCATTCTGAAAAAACTTATCAATAATTTAAAGCGGATAAACGGTATTGAAAAAGTGACTCGGATATAGAGATTTTCCAAAATATCTATGCTGTAATCTTGCGGTTATAAAACATCTATATTCGCATTTTTAAATGTACATTTGTTATTAAGATGATGATGTAATTATGGGGACCAATAAGGACCAAGAAATCGTTAAAAAAGTATTTACTGCCTTTTTGGAGGAAAACGGGCATAGAAAAACTCCCGAGCGTTATGCAATCCTCCAGGAGATATATGAAAGTGATGAACATTTTGATATAGAATCACTCTATATCAATATGAAAAATAAAAACTATCGGGTAAGCAGAGCAACGCTTTACAATACAATAGAACTTTTATTGGATTGTAAGTTAGTACGCAAGCACCAATTTGGAAAGAATCAGGCACAATATGAGAAGTCTTATTTTGACAGGCAGCATGATCATGTAATTCTGACGGATACAGGAGAAGTTGTTGAATTTTGTGACCCCCGAATACAATCAATAAAACAAACTATTGAAGAGGTATTCGACATAAAAATAAATAATCATTCGTTGTACTTCTACGGTACAAGAAACTACAAAGAAAAAGCTAATAACTAACCAATAACTTACTGCATGGCCGTAGATTTACTACTAGGTCTTCAATGGGGAGACGAAGGAAAAGGAAAAATCGTTGATGTACTTACCAAAAACTATGATATCATAGCCAGATTTCAGGGAGGCCCGAATGCGGGACACACCTTAGAATTTGATGGCATAAAACATGTTTTACACACTATTCCCTCCGGTATATTTCACGACAATGCAATCAATGTTGTGGGTAACGGGGTAGTTATTGACCCGGTTATTTTTAAGAAAGAACTTGATAACCTTAACAAGTTTAATCTGGATATAAAATCCAAACTCCTGATTTCAAGGAAAGCTCATCTGATTTTACCTACCCACAGGTTGCTTGATGCAGCCTCAGAAGCCGCCAAAGGTAAAGCAAAAATAGGTTCAACGCTCAAGGGGATAGGGCCTACTTACATGGACAAGACAGGACGAAACGGAATGAGAGTAGGAGATCTTGAATTAAATAATTGGAAAGACAAATATCGTGCTTTGGCAGATAAGCATGAAACCATGATAGACTTTCATAATGTAGATATACAATACAATCTCCAGGAATTAGAAACAGAATTCTTTAATGCTATTAAGGAATTAAAACAACTGACCTTTATAGATAGTGAAGAATACCTTTACCAGGCCCAAAAAAGCGGAAAAAAAATTCTTGCTGAAGGAGCTCAGGGTTCTCTGCTGGATATTGATTTTGGAACTTATCCTTATGTAACATCTTCAAATACAACCGCTGCAGGAGCATGCACAGGTCTTGGTGTACCTCCGGGGAACATAGGAGGGGTTTTTGGCATTTTTAAAGCATATGCCACCCGGGTAGGAAGCGGACCTTTCCCAACCGAACTCTTTGATGAAGTTGGCGCTACTATGGGAAGAGTTGGCAATGAATTTGGGGCTACCACAGGCAGACCTCGACGTTGTGGTTGGTTAGATCTTGTTGCTTTAAAATACGCAGTTAGGATTAATGGAGTTTCAGAATTAATGATGATGAAAGGAGATGTACTCAGCGGATTTAAAACGGTAAAAATTTGCATAGCATACAAATATAAAGGGGAAAAAGTAACTCACCTTCCCTATAATATTGAAGCGGAAAATGTTACACCTATTTACAAAGAAATGAAAGGTTGGGAAAAAGATCTCACCAAAATGACAAAGGAAGAGCAACTCCCGGAAACACTTATAGAATATATTGAATTCTTGGAATCAGAATTGGAAATTCCAATTAAAATTGTGTCCGTTGGCCCGGATCGAAAACAAACCATTCACAGGTAATTCCCATTCAATAGAAGTAGGTATCTTAAATCTTTATATATATCTGAAAAAATACAGGTCTCAATAGAATCTGTTTGCTACTATTTCATCAGAACCTTCGGACAAATATTACATATTTTCAAATAAATTTTAAGCTAGTATTCTGACCAGATTAGAGCTTCAAAAAACAGAGGTATCGGATAATTCAGTGTACTTTCTCAAAGAATTGGAACATCTGGAGTCTTTAAATTTATATGGAACCAATGTAACGGATTCTTGCCTATCTGTAATTGAAGATATCCCTCAATGAAAGAGAGTTTACTTGTGGCATTCCAAGGTTAGCTATGATGGAGCCGGGGCCTTACAGAAAGAAAAAACAGACCTTGATGTAGAATCGGGAGTTTCGCTTAAATGAAATCCTAAAACCTTGCTAATACTTGGGCTTCTCTTTTAATTTATTCTATTTTTGAACAAATATTTGGGTCTTGTTCAGATTAGTACTACTTAATATATTTCTATTCTCGCTTTGCTTGGCTTCTGCTCAGGAGCAGCCTGAGGAAGAAGTTAAACAGATTAATATTGTATATGGTGCTAATTTCACAAAAGACGAAGCTCAATTTCCCGGCGCATCTATATTTAGTAAAGACGAGAGGCAAGTTCAGTTTGAACACCAGGGGGCAGATCTTTGGTGTGATATAGCTATATTTTATCAAAAAGAAAATAAATTGAAGGCAATTGGAAACATCCGAATGAAACAGGGTGATTCTATTCAAATGACTGGTGGAAAAATTAATTATGACGGGAATACCAGGCTTGCCAAGGCTTGGGAAAAAGTAGTCTTAAGAAGCACTGGTAAAGGCACTGGTAGTGGTTCTGGTATGACCCTTCGAACAGACACCCTCTACTTTGACCGCGAAAAGCAGGAATCTTATTATACAAGCTATGGTACTATTGTTGATTCTGCCAATACGCTTACCAGTGAAATTGGAAGGTATTTTATGGTACCTGAAAAATTTCAGTTTATAGAAAATGTTCATATCCTAAATCCGGAATACACAATAGACTCCAGGCAATTAGATTATTATCAGAATTCTAAGAACGCCTATATGTACGGGCCTTCAACTATAACGGGCAAAACTTATAAAATATACTGTGAACGAGGATTTTACGACACAAAAATAGAAAGTGGCTATGGTATAAAAAACACCAGGATAGATTATAATAACCGAATTATTGAAGGAGATAGTGTTTATTTTGATAAAACTTCTCAATTTGCTTCGGCCACCAATAATATTGTTGTTACAGACACAGTAAATAATGGGGTAATTAGGGCCCACTATGCTGAAGTATTTAAAGCTAAAGACTCTGTATTTGCAACTAAGCGGGCTGTGTCTATAAGTTTGGTTGAACAGGATTCACTTTATATGCATGGAGACACCTTACTACTTACCGGGAAACCAGATAAACGAATTTTAAGGGCCTTCAGAAATGCTAAATTCTATAAAACTGATTTGAGTGGCAAATGTGATTCTATACACTTTGATCAATCTTCCGGAATAACCCAATTGATAAAAGAACCTGTTCTGTGGAATGTGGATAACCAAATGACCGGGGATAGTATATATCTGATCTCCGATATGGAAACTGAAAAATTGGATTCATTAAAAGTAATAAATAACGCTTTTATAATCTCACTTGACAGCATAAGCATGGAAGGTTACAATCAGGCTAAAGGAAAAGATCTCTTCGGAAAGTTCATCGATAATTCACTCAAAATTGTAGACCTGGTTAAAAACACTGAAGTAATTTACTATATGTATAATGATGATGATGAACTCATCGGTATTAATAAAACTATTTGTAGTAAAATTAGGATAACATTAGCTGAAAATGATATCGAGGATATTACTTTTTATACCAATCCGGATGGAGACATTTTTCCGGAAGTAGATCTTCCGGTAAGCAGCAGAAAACTCAAAGGGTTTATATGGCGTGGTGATGAACGAATACTTAGCAAAGATGATATTTTTGATGAAGATGACAACAATATTCAATTAGTAAAGATAAATGGTGTTGATAATCCTCTTGATCTTGAAGAAGAGCAACAAGAGGATGATGGTAATGAAAATGACCCTTCAGGAAATTCGGAGTCTATTAAAGGTCTTATACCTAAAAAAGGACCCCCCATTCAAAAAAAGGAGTAGCTGTCATGCACGAAGATTTTTTCAGATATCAGGCTCAAACCACTCCCCATCCTCTGGCAATGGAAGTTTCACATGCTAAGGGAAGCTATGTTTATGACAAGCAGGGAAATAGTCACTTGGATTTTGTTGCCGGAGTATCGGTCTGTAGTTTAGGTCATTGCCATCCAAAAGTAGTTAAGGCGATAGTTGAGCAAACCAGGAAATACATGCATGTCATGGTTTATGGTGAGTTCATTCAGCAACCTGCAGTAGAATTCAGTAAATATTTAGCCTCATTATTACCTGCTAAACTCGAAACAACCTATCTCGTAAATTCCGGAACTGAGGCAATTGAAGGAGCAATAAAACTTGCAAGGCGTTTTACTGGTCGCTCAAAACTCATAGCTGCCAGGAATGCTTATCACGGAAATACTTTAGGTAGCCTAAGTTTAATGAGTTTTGAAGAACGAAAGGCCCCTTTCCGTCCATTGATTCCGGATATCTCTTTTTTGGAATTTAATTCCGAAGATGATCTTTATAAAATCTCTATGGATACAGCGGCTGTCATTTTGGAAACTATTCAAGGTGGTGCGGGATTCATTATGCCCAAAGAAGGATACCTTAAAAAGGTGAAGGATCGTTGTTCGGAAGTGGGTGCCTTGTTAATCCTTGATGAAATACAACCTGGATTTGGACGTACTGGTAGTTTATTTGCCTTTGAGCACTACCAGTGCATACCAGATATACTAGTTATGGGCAAGGGTATGGCTTCGGGTTTACCTGTTGGCGGCTTTACAGCTTCTTATGAAATTATGAATTCTTTAAGTGACACTCCCAAGTTGGGCCATATAACAACCTTTGGTGGCAATCCAGTTATTGCTGCAGCTGCTATGGCAACACTCAGGGAATTAACCAATAGCAATCTTATTCCTGAAACTCTTGAAAAGGAAAAACATTTCAGATCCAGATTAAAACACCCTTACATAAAAGAGATTAGAGGAAAGGGACTAATGTTGTCTCTTATCATGAAAAATAAAGATATTGCTAATAAACTTATTCTTTCCTGTGCAAAAAAGAATTTAATCCTTTTTTGGCTGCTTTTTGAATCAAAAGGCGTTAGAATTACTCCTCCATTGACCATAAACACAGTGGAAATTGACCGGGGTTGCGACATAATAATGCAAACTTTGAATGAGTTGCAGCAATAATTTGTTAACTATTTTGTTAATAATATAGCCCTAAAGTGGAATAAAGGTAGTTCCAAAAGACTATTTTTAAATCCATAGATTAACCAAGCACGTTCCTATGGCGTTAGATCCTAACGAAAGTCAAAATCAACCAATAGCGAAGTTTGAGTCCATGCTGAAGACGGATGACGTTTATTTTTTTGACGCAGAAGATTTCGAAGACATAATTCATCATTATCTAAACAACGGTAAAATATCCTTAGCAAAGAAGGCTATTAAAATTGGCCTTAAACAACACCCGGGTGCCATGGATTTAAAACTTTTGGATATTGAAGTCCTTGTGTTTGAAAATAATTTAGAAGTTGCTGAGAAGCTGTTAGATGAGCTTCAATTGATGGATAGTACCAATGAAGAAATTTATATTCAACGCGCTAATATCTATTCAAAAAAAGACAATCATGAAGCGGCAATAGACATGTTAAAAAAAGCTTTGGATCTATCTGAAGATAGTTTTGACATTTACTCATTGTTGGGTATGGAATACCTG
>NZ_JBATGR010000505.1:0-2913 GCF_049665975.1 Eudoraea sp. | reverse complement strand
GAATATTCTGAGGCGGCATTCAGAGGAATTGCATGGGAGGGGAGATATCTGGTAGTAGGATTTGCTTCCGGGACAATACCTAAAATGCCTTTAAATCTGCCTTTACTTAAAACTGCGTCTTTAGTTGGAGTATTTTGGGGTGATTTTGCCATGAGAAAACCGAAAGTGAATATGGAGAATACAAGAACGTTGATGAAATGGTATGATGAGGGCAGAATAAAACCCCATATCCATAAGACTTATGAATTGAAGGAAACCACCAGGGCTTTGGAGGAAATAATGAACAGAAAGGTCAGAGGCAAATTGGTAATAGAAGTTTAAGTTTATCCTATATCGAAAACTTTTACTTTAGATTTAAGTTCCGCTTATTTTAAAGGATAAAATTCCGCATATACGGATAAAAACTACATAATTAATGAACTATAAGAAATGAGATTAAAAGACAAAATAGCAATAGTTACAGGAGGCGCCCGTGGAATTGGCCAGGCCATATCCGAACTCTTTGCAAAAGAAGGAGCTACAGTAATTATTATGGACCTGCTGCCGCAAGGTCAGAAGGTAGCTGATAGCATAAATGAGACCGGGGGAAAAGCAGAGTATAATCAGGTTTCTGTAACCGATAAACCTGCAGTAGAAAATCTCTTCAAAAAGGTAAATGAAAAATATGGTAAAATAGATATTCTTATTAATAATGCGGGAATTACGAGAGACAGGACTCTCGAAAAAATGAGCGAGGAAGAATGGGACGCTGTTATAGAGGTTAATCTGAAAGGGGTATTTATCTGTACCCAGGCTGTTGTGCCTTATATGAAGGCCAATACGTATGGAAGGATTGTAAGTGCCGCATCAAATGTAGGTTTAAGGGGTAATTTTGGACAGACCAATTATGCGGCTACCAAAGCAGGTGTTATTGCCATGGCAAAAACCTGGACGATGGAATTTGGCAAGTATGGCATAACGGCCAATGCCATAGCACCCGGTTTCACCATGACGGATATGGTAGACAAGATACCGGAAGAACATTTTGCTAAAATCAAAGATAGTATTCCCCTGCGTACTGTAGCACAACCCATAGATATCGCCTATGGCTACCTATACCTGGCTTCAGATGAGGCACGTTTTGTTTCAGGTATATGCCTTACTATAGATGGTGGAACTTCAAGATAATTAATATGGCCAAATTAGAACTAAAGAATTTTGCCGACTTTCGAGAAATAGAAGGTCAAACTTTGCCTGCAGGAGATTGGCTTACAGTGACCCAGGAAATGATTAATGATTTTGCTAAAGCTACTATGGATTTCCAATGGATCCATATAGATGTTGAAAAAGCGAAAAAATACTCACCTTTTAAAATGCCCGTGGCTCATGGTTTTATGTCGCTTGCACTATTATCGAAGTTATTAAAAGACGTACTGCTGGTTAAATCAACTAAAATGGGGGTAAATTATGGGTTAAATAAAGTACGTTTTCCAAGTCCTGTTTTGGTAAATAGCCGACTCAGACTAATTTGTACCATACAAAAAATTGAGGAGTACGGGAATAAGGGCCTAAAAATTACATGGAATTGTATAGTAGAGCTCGAGGGGTCCAAAAAACCTGCCTGCGTGGCTGAATTTATTAGTTTAAGTTTCGAGTAATTTTTTTACCTTAACAGTTGAGGAATGATCACCAGATATAGCGAGATTTTATATAAACCAAGACCAAACCTAAATTAAATAACCAATGACCAGACTTTTTGACCTTCTTTACCATCAATTAAACAGCAACCCACTTGAAGCTTCCTTAAGTGCCCGGGATTCTAAAGGTAACTGGAAGTCTTATAGCACAGAGGATATAAAAAATTATTCGGAACAAGCTGCTTCGGGTTTGCTAAAATTAGGCCTGAAGCCCGGAGATAAGGTAGCTCTGGTAATCTATAAAAACAGACCCGAATGGGTAATTATGGATTTTGCGCTGCAAATGGCCGGACTTATAAGTATTCCATTATACCCAACCATTAGTATTTCGGAGTATGAATACATCTTAAATGAAGCAGAAGTAAAGGCAGCATTTTGCGGAGGTCTTGATCTTTACGACAAACTGTCCTTAGCAGGCAAGAATATTCCGAGTTTAGAAAATATCTACACTTTTGATAAAGTTGAAGGAAGGCCCTATTGGGAAGAAATTTTGGATATTGAAGGATTAAGCAAGGTGGAGGAAATTAAGGGGCGATTAACCGGGGAAGATCTGATTACTATAATTTATACCTCCGGAACAACTGGTAATCCTAAAGGGGTAATGCTAACAAATAATAATATCATGCATGCTATACTTGAAACTGCACCTTTTGTAACGATACATCCCGGTGAAAATGTGTTGAGTTTTCTTCCGTTGTGCCATATTTATGAAAGGGCCGTTTCCTTCGCCTGGTTCAATAAGGCTGCCTCCATATATTTTTGTGGAACCGATAGCCTGAGTGGACCGGACGGTGACCTGGCTTCTGTGCAACCGGTAGTTTTTACAACCGTTCCAAGACTGCTGGAAAAAGTATATGAAGCGATCTATAATAAAGGCCTGGCTTTAAAAGGAGTAAAAAAAGCACTTTTCTTTTGGGCACTTCGTTTAACAGATAATTATGAGCTGGATCAAAAACTATCTCCTTTTGGTAAGATAAAATGGGATATTGCGGATAAATTAATTTTTAGCAAATGGCGTGCAGCCCTTGGGGGTAATGTACGTCTGATTATTACGGGCTCAGCTCCTTGCCCCTTGAAGATAATTCGCGTTTTTTGCGCTGCTGGGATTAATATACGGGAAGCCTATGGGTTAACGGAAACCTCTCCTACCTTAACCGTTAATGGTACTGAACCGGGGGGATCTATAATTGGTACGGTAGGCTATGCTATCAAAGGGGTAGAATTATATATAGATAGG
>NZ_JBATGR010000504.1:0-6935 GCF_049665975.1 Eudoraea sp. | reverse complement strand
AGTTACTACCGTTATCGAAAACTTATCACTAAAAAGTGCTTTGGGTATTGATGTTAAAAAACTAGCTTCAAGGTTTAAGTATACAAAGCAACAAATGCGATTTGATTCCCTGCAAATCCAAACTCCTAAATCTAATATTGCGGGCAACCTGGAATTTAATTATAAAAGGGAAGACCTCGCGCAATTCATAGACAAGGTAAATTTAAATGCAGACTTCATAGATTCCTCAGTTGCATTGGATGAGATTAATATGTTGTATGACCAGTTCGGTTCAGATAAATTGGTTAATTTTTCTGGGAATGTGAATGGGGTATTGAATGATTTGAATGTAGAACGCTTATTTCTACAATCGGATAATACAGGGATTAGAGGAGATTTTAATTTTAAAAATATATTCTCAAAAGAGGTGCCTTTTGAGCTTAATGCGGAAATAAAGAATATAACCACAAGCTATTATGAGCTTAGGTCCTTAATGCCTAAAATATTAGGTAAATCTCTTCCATCAATTTTTCGGAGGTTAGGACAGTTTACAGTAAGGGGTGAAACATTCATTACAACAACATCAATAGAAACTCAGGCAAACCTGAACACAGCCATAGGGAAAAGTTATGTAGATCTTACCATTTCAGAAATCGACAATATCGACAATGCGAGTTATAAAGGATTTGTATCCTTAATTGATTTTGATTTGGGACGTTTTACGGAGAATAAAAGTTTGGGTAAAACAACTATAGATGTTAATGTTGAAGGTAAAGGTTTTGTAAGCAAGAATCTGAATACGGAAGTTTTAGGACAGGTATATAGTGTTAATTTCAATAGGTATGATTATAAAGATATTAAGGTTTCCGGGATCCTAAAGGATCAGTTGTTCGATGGATCCTTAATCAGTAATGATGAGAATCTTAAATTTAGATTTGAAGGACTTGCAGATTTTAGCTCAGATAAAAGTAGTTTCAATTTTAATGCTTTGGTAGACTATGCAGATCTGAAAATATTAAATTTTATAGATGACAGCGTATCTGTATTTAAGGGCAATGTAACTATGGACATCACAGGAAGTTCCTTTCAAAGTATTGAGGGAGATATAAAGTTTACCCAAACAAATTATCAGAACAAAAATGACACTTATTACTTTGAAGATTTCCAAATTGAATCCACATTTTCTGAAGATTCTACCAGGGTTATAGAAATAAATTCTCCCGATATAATTACAGGTTATATGAAGGGCAAATTTAAAGTAAGGGAGCTTGGTCGTCTGGTGCGAAATTCAATAGGGAGTATTTATACGAACTATAAACCTTATGAAATTTCAGGAGGGCAGGAAATGACTTTTAACTTTAAGATTTATAACAAAATTGTTGAAGTTTTTTTTCCGGAGGTTGCTTTTGGGCCAAATACTTTTATCAGAGGTAATATTATAGCAGATCAGGGAGATTTTAAACTCAATTTCAAATCCCCTAATATCTCTGCTTATGGTAATGAATTGGACAGCATTGATTTTAGGATTGATAATAAAAACCCCCTTTTTAATACCTATCTGGCAGTTCAGAATGTTTCAACTAACTATTATGATGTCAAAGACTTTAATTTGATTAATACCACATTAAATGACACGCTGTTCTTTAGAACAGAATTCAAGGGTGGCAGTGAGTATGACGATAGTTACAACTTAAATTTTTACCACACTTTCAATCAGGATAATAAATCAGTAATTGGTTTAAAAAAATCTGATATAAGTTTTAAAGGTAATACCTGGGTTTTGAATCGCGAAAGCAATAGCCTGAACAAAGTCATTTTAAACAGTACCCTGGATAGTATTACTATTGAGGAAATTGTAATGAACAACGATAACAGGGAGCAAATTAGGCTAAGAGGACAACTCGCAGATTCTACTTATAAAGATTTGGAACTTCAGTTTAAAATTGTCTCCTTAAATAAAATAACTCCTGAAATAGATAGCTTAAAGCTCAAAGGTGAGATTAATGGTACGCTAAACGTACTTCAAAAGGATAATATTTACCTACCGGTTTGCAATTTAGACATATCTGGATTTGGAATAAACGAGATAGATCTCGGTAACCTTTCCATTGGTATTGTTGGTAATCGTGATCTTACCGAATTTTCTGTAAATTCTCAAATAAAGGAAAATGGACTTGAAAAATTTGGAGTATTTGGCAAGGTTACCAGAGATCAGGAAATACCACAGGCAGATCTGGTGGCTACTTTTAGCAATTTTAATATGGAACCTTTTAGTCCTTTGGGAAAGAATATAATTTCCAATATTAGGGGAATGCTTAATGGCAACGCACAAATAAAGGGAGATATAAGGAATCCGGATATTGATGGACTTTTAACAATGAATAATGCAGGGCTTTCTGTGCCTTATCTTAACGTAGATTATGATTTTGGAGCTAATTCTGTGGTTAAATTAAATGATCAGACTTTTAATTTTCAAAATATCACGCTTACCGATATAGCTCTTAATACGGAGGCAATTCTTGATGGAACGATAAAGCACAATTTCTTTAAGAAATGGAATTTTGACTTAGATATAAATACGAACGGGGATAGATTTTTAATACTAAATACAGAGTTTGAAGAGGAAAAACTCTACTATGGAACCGGCTTTGTTAGCGGAAGTGGACGAATATTTGGCCCATCTAGCGCCCTGAACATAAATTTTGAAGGTTCAACCGCCAGAGGAACATCTTTAAAAATTCCCATAAGTGATGTCACTTCTGTAGGAGATTATTCTTTTATCACATTTATTAATAAAAATAAAGATCAAACTGCTGACCTTGAGCGTCAAATCAAAGAATACGATGGATTGGAATTAAAATTCGATTTGGATGTAACCCCCGATGCAGAGGTCGAGATTGTGGTTGACCCCAAAACAGGAAGTTCATTAAAAGGAACAGGAGCAGGCCTGGTTTATGTAGAGATAAATACCAACGGTAAGTTCAATATGTGGGGAGATTTTGTAGTAGTAACCGGAGAGTATAATTACAAACTTGGTATTATTAACAGGGCGTTTACTGTTAAACCGGGAGGAAGCATTGTATGGGACGGGGCGCCCCTGGATGCAACCTTAAACATGGAAGCTGTTTATTCCTTAAACGCGAATCCGGCTCCATTGCTAGATAATGCCGGATATAGCAGGCGAATCCCTACTGATGTGGTTATCAGGCTTACTGATCAATTAGAACGGCCAACTATAGATTTAAGTATTGAATTTCCAGGAACGAGTTCTACCGTTAAATCTGAATTGGAATACAGACTTCAGGATCCGACCATAGAAGAACGAAATGCATTTTTCCTTTTAGCCCAGGGAACCTTTGTAAGTGAAGGATCAGGAATTAACCAGCAGGCAGTTACAGGCAACTTAATTCAAACGGCCTCCGGCTTATTAAACCAGGTTCTTGATGATGGTGATGACAAATTTGATTTTGGGGTTACCTATGAGCAAGGTTATCTTGATCCTAATGATATTTCTACTGAAGACAGAATAGGTGTCACAGTATCTACTCAGATAAGTGACAAAGTTTTATTTAATGGCAGGTTCGGAGTTCCGGTAGGAGGGGTAAGTGAAACTGTAGTTGCCGGCGATGTAGAAATACAGGTTTTATTAAATGAAGAAGGAACATTGCGAGCCAAGATTTTTAATCGCGAAAACGAAATACAACAGTTTTTATCAGAACAACAAGGTTATACGCAAGGGGTTGGGATTTCTTATGAGGTAGATTTCAATAGTTTTAAGGAACTAATGCAAAAGATCTTTAGGAATAAGAAAAAGAATGTTGAAACAGAGGAGCCTCAGGTGTCAGCAACTCCTAACGCTGTAATGGGGAAGGATAGTTTAATAAAATTTTATCCTAAAACAAATGCCCCAAAATTATGATTAATCCCTTTCAGTAAAATTTATAAAATACACTTAAAGAAAGCACCCCGGTTTGCCGGGGTGCTTTTATTTAATATTAAACTTAATATTTAAATAGATATATTTAAGATATTAAAATTCAAGCAATTGTAATATTATCGTCTAAATATACATTTTGGATAGCATTTAAAAGCTCTACACCATCTGCCATTGGTTTTTGAAAAGCTTTTCGTCCGGAAATTAACCCCATTCCGCCAGCACGTTTATTGATTACAGCAGTTTTAACAGCCTGAGCCAAATCATTATCGCCGGAAGATCCGCCGGAATTTATTAATCCTGCCCTGCCCATCAGACAATTCATTACCTGGTATCGGGTAAGGTCTATTGGATGATCTGTGGTTAATTCAGAATATACTTTCTCATGTGTTTTAGCAAAATTTATAGCTTTAAATCCTCCGTTATTTTCTGCCTGCTTTTGTTTTACTATATCAGCTTGAATGGTAGAAGCTAAATGATTTGCCTGACCGGTTACGTCAGCGGAAACATGGTAATCTTTATCATCTTTTTTAAAACCAGGATTACGAAGGTATGCCCATAAGACTGTTACCATACCTAGTTCATGAGCATATTCAAAAGCTTCAGTAACTTCCTGAATTTGTCTTGTACTCTCTTCTGAGCCGTAATATATTGTAGCTCCGACTGCAACGCACCCCATCTCAAACGCCTGATTCACACTTGCAAACATTATCTGATCAAACTTATTGGGATAGGTAAGTAATTCATTATGGTTCAATTTAAGGAGAAATGGAATCTTATGTGCGTATTTCCTTGAAACAGAACCAAGAACACCAAGAGTAGAAGCAACTGCATTACAACCACCTTCAATAGCCAGTTCAACAATCTTCTCAGGATCGAAATAAATAGGGTTTGGTGCAAATGATGCGCCAGCTGTGTGCTCAATACCCTGATCTACGGGAAGAATAGATACATATCCGGTACCACCCATTCGTCCATTGTTAAAGAGAGTTTGCATATTGCGAAGTACGACAGGATTTCTGTCTGAAGGAGTCATAACACGATCCACGAAATCAGGACCGGGTAAATGTAGATGTTCTTTTTTTACCGTGTTACACTTGTGATCTAACAGGTAATTGGCTTCTTTTCCTAAAATTTTTTCAATGTTAAATGACATAATATTGCTGTTTTCAATCTTCATATAAAGATACGCCGATAAAGGCGTTTTTATGGTCGATTTTGGAGATTTTTTTTGAAAATATTTATAATATTATCACCATAATTTAGTACTTTAACAATCGTTGTTATTTTGTGGTTTTAAATTGAAAATTTAATAAAAATATATCATGGCAAAAATTAAAAAGACCAAAGGCACCATCGGCATCTTAACCGGAGGTGGAGACGTACCCGGACTTAATCCGGCAATCAGGGCGGTTACTTTCAGAGCAATACGTGAAGGATATAGGGTGATTGGTTTTAGAAGAGGGTGGAGAGGATTAATAGATATTGAAAGAAATAGCAAGCACGACAACAGCAATAACTTTACGGAACTTTCTCAGGTAGTGGTGAACAAAGCAGCAAGAACCGGTGGGACTTTTCTTCATACTTCCAGGACCAGGGCAAGTCATGTATCCAACCTAATGGTTCCAGCTCATTTAAGAGATACCTATAAGAAGGAGATCAATGACCTTACACCGGAAGTGATCAAAAATCTCGATTGGCTCGGTGTAGACTATTTGATTGCAATTGGGGGAGACGATACACTTAGCTATGCCGTTCATTTGTTCAAACAAGGGGTTAAGGTAATGGCCATTCCCAAAACCATGGATAATGATGTACCCGGAACAGATTATTGTATAGGTTTTAGTACGTGTGTTACCAGAACTATTAGTCTTACAAACAGTCTTAGGACCGCAGCAGGATCCCATGAACGTTTTCTTGTTCTGGAAGTATTTGGACGCTATGCCGGATTTACTGCTATGTTGCCTACTTTAGCGGGAGCAGCAAACAGATGCCTTATCCCGGAAGTGCCTTTCGATATAGAACTGCTTGCGGAGTTACTTACCGAGGACAGGAATAGAAATCCGAGTAACTATTCCATTGTACTTATTTCCGAAGGGGCAACCTTTGAAGGTGGTGAGATGAAATATGAGGGAATGGAAAAAGACGCCTTTGGCCATGCCAAGTTGGGTGGTATTGGTGATGAAGTCTCTCTTGCATTAAAGAAAATCTCCCCTAAATATAATAAGGGAAACCGTGTAAATGTAATCAATCAGAAACTAGGATACATGGTACGTTGCGGCGATCCTGATTTTATAGATTCTGTAGTGCCTACGGCCTATGGAAATCTCGCGCTCGATTTAATACTTAAAGGGCTTGATGGCCGAATGGTGGTATTGAAAAATGGACGCTACGATCATGTGCCAATAGAGGTTGTTACCGAAACTAAAAAGTTCGTTAACGTGGATAAATTCTATAACCGACCAAAACTGCATCCCTATTATAAAAACTTTGAAATGCTACCCTTATTTATCATGACCAATGACTAGCCACAAGCAATCACTTAAATAAACATGCAGGTTCTTTATCAGATGATTGAACGTAACTTTTTTGAGACGATTTGTTATTTTATTTACGAATGGCATTTGTCCTGATTAATATGTCTATTTATTTATAGCTTGAAATGGGTTTAAGACATCTGTAAACAGGTTTTTTTTGAGATATTAATAGAGAATTTTATAACTATTATGAGTTAGGTGTTGTCAAGTGTTAAATAAAGGGTTTGTCTAATTCTTTTTCTGCAATAAGTTTAGTAATTTTGCAATTCTAAATTTTTTAATGAATTCACAAATCAAAAAAATTGCGGTCTTTACTTCTGGAGGTGATTCTCCGGGAATGAACGCAGCTATAAGATCGGTAGTACGTACCTGTGCATATTTTAAGAAAGATTGTATTGGGATCTATCGAGGCTATGAGGGGATGATTGAAGGAGATTTTCTTCCAATGAATGCCCGTAGCGTTAATAATATCATTAATAAGGGAG
>NZ_JBATGR010000503.1:0-2341 GCF_049665975.1 Eudoraea sp. | reverse complement strand
TTTAAAGGCAGCTGAAATCATCACAACAATCTAGCTAATCCCTAATAGTATTATCTGCGCCCTTTACGCCTATTCTAATCCATTGCTTCCTGAATTAGGCTCATTAAATCGCCAATCTTTGAGGGTTCCAACCATCTTGTGATCACTACCAGGTTATTCGCTTTATCAATAACAATAAAATTCCCTCCAAAACCGGCTGCATAGTAGATGTCTTCTGAAAGTCCCTCCCAATGGCGATCTCCTTTATTGTTAAGCCACCACATATAACCATAATTTGGATTTGGTGCTGAAGGTGTAATTGCCTCTCTTATCCAGGCCTCGCTAATAAGCTGTTCTGAGTTCCATTTTCCATTGTTAAGAAATAGTAAGCCAAAACGGGCCATATCTTCGGTGTTTATAAAAACTCCTGCTCCTGAATGACCGCCTCCTGTAACAGATTTCATTTTTATTCCATCAATTACTGTCCAGGCGTTGTCGTAGCCAAACCAGCGCCAAGTAGTTGAGGCTCCTATTTTATCCATTATATGCTCCTTTAGCACCACCGGAACAGGCGTTCGCCAAACTTGAGTCAATGCATAAGCCAGTACATTTACGCGCACATCATTATATTCCATAACTGTGCCGGGTTCTTTGAGTTCTCTAAATTTCCAATCATCCAAACCTCCTTCTTTTGGGGGCCTGTCTGCCCAATCTTTGCCACCCCATAATTCACCCGACCAATCTGAATTTTGTTGTAGTAAATGCTTCCAGTTAATTTTGCTATTGTGTTCTCCTGCAAATGTACCATCCCAGAGATAGGAGGAAACCTTGTCTTCTGTACTTTCAATTAGGTGACTATCAACAGCAAGACCTGCCACGGTAGACAAAAAACTCTTCGTTACACTAAAGGTCATATCAACACGTTTAATATCCCCCCACTTTTGAACAATGTAACCGTTTTTCAGTATAATACCTGCGGGGCCTCCTCGTTTTTTAGTAGGTCCTAAAATTTGATGAAATGGCTCTCGCTCAAATCCCTTTAAAATTGCAATCCTCAAATCTCTTGACCCCGAATATTCATTGCTTTTGGCAAAACTAACAGCTTCATTCAGCTTCTTTTCATTAAGTTTAAAAGTAGATGGGGGCTTTTCCTGCCACTTGGCATTTCTTTCAGGAAAATAATAGGTTTGCTGGCAAATAGCTGTATTTATTGAAAACAATAAGAGTGCCAGGACAAGGGTTTTTATATACATTGTTTATTTTATTATTTTTCCAAGTTAGCTAAATTCAGCTTCATTAACCAATCCATTTGTTTATCGCTACCTATATAATAAGGATGTTCTCCAAATTTTATAAATCCATTCTTTTTATAGAATCTAATGGCATTGCTGTTTTTCTCCCAAACCCCAAGCCATAAGTAACTCTTCTTTTTATTGGCTGCAATATATTTAATACGATTTAGCATCCAATGCCCAACCTGGTTTCCTTGAAATTCATTTTTTACGTAAATCCTTTCCAATTCAATCGCATTTTTATCCTTTATGTCTGTTTGCGCTTCATTTTCGTTTAATTTAAAATATCCCAAAACCTCATTTTCCGATAAAACCAAATAAAAAGAGCTATGAGGGTTTGCCAGTTCCAATAAAAGCTGTTCTTTAGAAAAAGCCTTTTTCATATAAGCTTTAAAATCATCCGGGTTATTGTTCTCTGCAAAGGCCTCAATAAATGTCTTTCTGGAAATCGAAATAAGTTTATCCAAATCAGAATTGGTACATTTTGATAAATGAAGTTTCATGCCGGAATAAAATATCCTCTAAAATAAAAAAAGGAGTAAAACATATTGCTTTACTCCTTTAATTATTTTGTGATTATGTACTAAAACATAAAAAGTTTTTTGGTCAACATTACTATACCGCTTAAAAAGTCGTTTCGGTATACCTGGATTTCTTCTTCAATAGGTCTGTGGTTAATTTGTGCGTCCATAGCTTTTGTAATTTTAATAAAGTAAGATTTGGGGTTTAATAAATATAGGTTAAAGATAATGTGTGAGATTCAAGTCTCTAAAAAATTGTTGTGAAGTATCACCAATTTGTTGTGAAAAAAGTAACTGATTTTAAATTATCGATAAAGCGTTTATTTTGATCGCTAAACGGTCATCTCTGGAATATCTCCAGCAATAAGTAATGTTCCCTCTGTGGCCTCTTTTATTGTATCAATACTCACTCCAGGAGCTCTTTCAAGCAATCGGAATCCCTGTGAAGTAACCTCCAGAACGCCAAGATTTGTAACCACTTTCTTTACGCAACCAACGCCAGTAAGCGGAAGCGAACATTTTTTTAAGAGCTTTGATTCCCCTTTTTTA
>NZ_JBATGR010000502.1:0-15366 GCF_049665975.1 Eudoraea sp. | reverse complement strand
AAATAAATGTCCATACCGTTGCTAATGCCCCCCTGAATGCCCCCACTGTTATTGGTAATGGTGGTGCCATCCGATTTAAATTGATCATTATGAACACTTCCTTTCATTTTTACTCCCTCAAAACCGCTACCATATTCAAACCCTTTAACTGCATTAATAGATAACATAGCTTTTCCCAAATCCGCATGAAGTTTGTCAAAAACTGGTTCTCCAAGTCCAACAGGGACATTCTTTATTACACAGCTAATAATCCCACCAACAGTGTCTCCTTCTTTTCGAATTTCTTTAATATAGGATTCCATCCGGGCAGCTGTGTCTGGATCCGGACATCGAACGGCATTGCTTTCCGTTAATTTTAAATCTAGTTCCGAATAGGGTTTTTCCAGTCGAAGAGAACCAACTTGAGATACAAAGGCATTAATACTAATCCCATTTAAAAATTGTTTAGCGATAGCGCCTGCAACTACCCGGCTGGCAGTCTCACGGGCAGAACTTCTGCCCCCTCCCCGATAATCTCTAAAACCATATTTTTTATCATACACATAATCCGCATGAGAAGGGCGATACGAGTCCTTTATATGAGAGTAATCTTTAGATTTTTGATTTGTATTATAAATTGCAAAACCAATAGGAGTGCCAGTAGTTTTTCCTTCAAAAATACCGGAATAAAAAACCACTGTATCTGGTTCTTTGCGCTGTGTTACTATGGCCGACTGGCCGGGTTTTCTTCTATCCAGCTCATTCTGAATAGCATCCATATCCAGAATTATTCCAGACGGACATCCATCTAAAACGCCCCCGATTGCTTTACCATGCGATTCACCAAAAGTAGTGAGTTTAAAAAGTGTTCCAAACGTATTACCAGCCATAAAATAGGGTCTTTCTTTTATCCAATTAAGAGTTTAAATTCCTTTTTACAAGTCAAAGATAGATGTTAAATAACCGTAAACCAAAACGCGAGTCTAGTTAATATTAAGGTAACAAATGAAGGTTTATATATGTCAAACTTAACCTTGACATTATATATTAATGACTTTAACTTAAAATAATATTATACCCATGGGTCTAATTTTGTAGTCAAGTAAATTTTTACCTTTTGAAAAAGCGGAAAATAGATGTAGTGGTACTATCTGATGTGCATTTAGGCAGTTCGGGCTGCCATGCAGAAGAACTAATGGCCTATCTAAGTAGTATAGAACCTAAAAAATTAATTTTAAACGGAGATATAATCGATGTTTGGCAATTTAATAAACACTACTTCCCTGTGTCGCATTTAAGGATTCTTAAAAAAATTACAAGTATGGCTATAAATGGAACTGAAATCATATATATTACTGGTAATCATGATGATATGTTGCGTAGGTTTAGCAATACTTTTATAGGAAATTTTAGCATACAAGATGAATTAATTTTGGAATTAGATGGCAAAAAAGCCTGGTTTTTTCATGGAGATATTTTTGATGTTTCCATGCGATATGCCAAGTGGTTTATCAAAATGGGTGGATTTGGTTTTGATCTCTTACTCCGTTTAAATAGAATTTTTAATTGGTGCTTAATTAAACTTGGGAATGAAAGATATTCACTGGCAAAAAAAATAAAAAATAGTGTGAATAATGCTGCAAATTATATTCATAATTTTGAACGAACAGCAATAGAAATTTCACTAGCAAAAGGTTATGACTATGTAATATGCGGACATATTCACCGGCCTAAAAAGGAAATTTTAGGGACTAAGAAGGGTAAATGCACTTATCTTAATTCTGGAGATTGGGTTGAAAACCTCAGTGCCCTGGAGTATTCATTTAAGCGTTGGAAAATCTATAATTACAGTTATGACAAACTGGCTCCCTTTTTTGTTGATGAGGATCTAAAATCATTGGAATTAAATGAATTAATTAGTTTCCTCGAAATAAAACAGGTCACAAAAAAATCAACTTGCGAAAAAAAAGACAAATCAATTGATGCATAATGCATTTTTTAAAATAGTTACGGGGTGTTGGGCTTTCCTTCCCGTTCCATCAAATATCTGATGCCTGCAGCTCGTGCCGTTAGCCGCAATAATGACGTTCTCATCAGATTTTCTTATTGATGGAAATAGTCTTAACTCGCCAATTCGCATACTTGTATTATAATGTTCCTTTTCATATCCAAAGGATCCTGCCATTCCGCAACAGCCGGAAGCTATAATACTAACCTTATAATTCTCAGGAAGATTCAATAAATCAAAAGTTACCTTTTGATCAGAGAGTGCCTTTTGATGGCAGTGATTGTGAATTTTAATAATAGCAGCAGACTTTGTAAATTGTTCTTTCCCTATAATTCCCTTTTTTATCTCATTAGACAAAAATTCCTCAACAATGAAGGATGCAGAGGCAATTGAGTCAACTTTTTCAGTATTGAAGTGAAATCTTTTATATTCATCTCTGAAGGTCAGAATTGCAGATGGTTCAATGCCTAGAATTGGCACCCCTTGTTTTGTATATTCATACAATTTTTCTATATTTTTTGAAGCGAGTTTTTTAGCCTCATTCAAAAATCCTTTAGAAATAAACGTTCTACCGCTTTCGGCGCGAAATAGACTTACATCATACCCTAATCCGCATAACAAATCTATTGCGTCTTTGCCAACATCAGTATCCAGGTAACCCGTGAATTCATCAATATATAGAATTACTTTTTTTTCTTTGTTAACTTCTTCTTTATAAGATTTTTGAAGATATTTATTTAAATCAATATTTGAAACATTAGGCAACGTTCTTTCAATCGCAATTCCAGAAATTTTCTTGATCATATTACCCAATATTCGGGAATTATAAATCGTATTCGTTATTTTGGGAGCTATACTTCCAAAAGCATTCAGCCTGGTATTATATGCAAATAGTTTATTTCTGAAACTATATCCGTTTGTCTCCTGATATTGATATAAAAACTCAGATTTTAAAGTCGCAACATCTACATTACTGGGACACTCACTGGCACATGCTTTACAACTTAAGCATAGATCAAACACCTCTTTTAATTCATAAGAATTAAAACGGTTTTTATCAGTAGAATTGGTGAGTACTTCTCGAAGCATATTTGCTCGTCCTCTGGTAGTATCTTTTTCATTCTTTGTCGCATGATAACTGGGACACATCCCCCCGGCAGCTTTGTGGCTTTTTCTGCAATCTCCGCTCCCATTGCATTTCTCAGCAGCTTTTAATATCCCTTCACTGTCAGAGAAGTCAAAAATGGTTTTGATATCCGGCTCTTCACGTTCAACTTCATAGCGCAATGATTCGTCCATTGGATAAGGGTCTACAATTTTGCCGGGATTAAAAATATGATCCGGATCAAAATAAGATTTTATTCTGCCAAGCAGTTGATAATTCTCTTCACCAATCATCATAGGAATAAATTCGGCCCTAACAATACCATCTCCATGTTCCCCACTGAAAGATCCGCCATATTTTTTTGTCAGTTTAGCCACATCTGTAGTGATGGATCTAAACAAGGATACATCCTCGGCTCGTTTTAAATTCAGAATCGGCCTTAAATGAAGCTCCCCGGCTCCTGCGTGAGCGTAATAGACTGCATCCTGGCCATAATCTTTCATAATCTGTGTAAATTCTCCAATGAAATCATGCAGGTCATCTAAAGAAACCGCTGTGTCCTCAATACAAGCCACAGCTTTCCTATCCCCTACCATATTTCCCAAAAGACCGAGACCAGCTTTTCTTAGTGCTATGGCCTTGTTTATATTCTCTCCCCTGAGAATAGGATTTGCATAGCTAAGCCCTGAGCGTTTTATAGTCTTTACAAGTTCTTTGAGATTGCGCTCAAGACCTTCTTCAGAATCATCTTTCAACTCTAACATTAATAAGGCTGCGGGATCACCTTGAACAAAGAATCGGTTGGATAACTGTTCCCGATTGTTTTTAGTGCAATCTAAAATTACTTTATCCATCATTTCGCACAATTGCAAATTGTGCTTCATTACAGGCACCACATCTTGAAGGCAATCTTCCAGGTTTTTGTAATGGGTAACAACCATAGCCGCAATTGGAGGGGGAATATCATCTAATTGCAAAGTAATTTCCGTTGTAAAGGCAAGTGTTCCTTCGCTTCCACTAAGCAGTTTACAAATGTTAATTTCCGGTTCCTTACCTCCAAAAAGATTACTGTGCAACAATTCATCTACTGCATAACCCGTATTTCTTCTGTGAATACCTTCTTTTGGAAATTCTTCTTTAATATTTTTCTGAATATTTTTATTTTCTAATTCCCCATACAATTGTCTGTAGATAGTTCCTTCAAAGGTATTCAAATCCATTTTTTTTCTATATTCCGCCGGTGTAATTGATTTAAAGGTTACCTGGGAACCATCTGAAAGTATTGTTCTTAAAGAAATGATCTTATCACGCGTTACTCCGTATTGAATTGATGTTGTACCGCTGGAATTATTTCCTACCATACCCCCAATCATACAGCGGTTTGAGGTGGAGGTGTTTGGCCCGAAGAATAAACCATATTCCCTGAGATATTGATTTAATTCATCTCTGATAACGCCCGGTTGAACTCTGACCGTTTTCTTTTCTATATCTAGTTTAAGTATTTTAGTCTGATGTCTGGAAACATCAACAACAATACCTTCTCCAACGCATTGTCCGGCTAAAGAAGTACCGGCGGTACGGGGAATTAATCCTACGTGGTGTTGTTTTGCAAAAAGAATCAATTTCACAATGTCATTTTCATCTTTAGGAAAGGCAACCGCCAAAGGTTCTTTTCTGTATACTGATGCATCGGTAGCGTACAGTGCTCTGGAGAGTTTATCAAATTGCAAACCTCCATTTAGGGAATTTCGTAAACTTATTAAGAGGTTTTTATTCAATCCAAAACAATTTTAAGGGCTAAATTAAGTTTTTATTAGCTGAGAGCCATTTTTGATTGGCATTTTAAACCTAAACTAAAATCAGAACATATGAAAATTTTAAATCCGGTTTTACTAGTTACCCTTCTTTTTACGATATCCATAAGTGCACAGGAAATTTCAGATAATGCATTGGGTCTGCGCCTTGGCGATAGTGATGGATTTGGTGCAGAAATCTCTTATCAAAGATTGCTGAGCAGATATCATCGATTGGAACTTAATCTGGGCTGGAGAGACAGCAGAGAATATGATGCATTCAAAGTAACTGGTCTTTATGAATGGGTGCGCCATATAGATGGTAATTTTAACTGGTTCTATGGAGCAGGTGCCGGATTTGGAAGCGCGAGCTTTGAACCTGTCCCCGGAAATGGAACTAATGAGCCTTTTACCCCCAACGGTGGGTTCTTTGCTTTAATAGCTGGAAATGTGGGGATAGAATATAATTTTGATATTCCACTGTTGTTATCACTCGATATAAGACCTGAATTTGGATTGATAGGTTATAATGATTTTTCAGATAATTTTGACTTTGATATTGCATTAGGGATACGCTATCAGTTCTGAAACAATACGTTATTAATACAAACGTCCTTAACATAACCTTATGTCTAAGGGCTTTTTTTTTTCTGTCATATATAAGTACCTTTGCACATCTTATTTGAAAAACGATGAAAAAACACGTATTTACAGCATTGCTATTAGGTGTACTTATGGCATGTAACACCTCCCCGGATGGATTTAAATTGGAAGGTACACTTAGCGGTGAAATTGAGAATGGAACACAGATCTTTCTTAAAAAAACTGACGAAGCCAATCAGTTAATTGAAGTAGACACCGCTTTGTTAAAAGATGGGAAGTTTACATTTACAGGAACCTCTGAACTGCCCGAGCTTCATTATTTATTAATAAACCGATTACGCGGTAATATCCCTGTGGTACTGGAAAACGGTTCTATTGAAGTCAATGCACAAAAAGACAGCCTGGCTTTTGCTGAGATGAAAGGCACCTTACAAAATGACTTATTCGCCGATTTTCTGGAAGATTCTAGAAGTCTGGCCCAAAGGGCAAGATCTATGTCTGATGAAATGAGGAACGCCACTGCACAGCAGGATACGGCTTCGATGACATCTCTAAGGGATGAATACTTCGAATTACAGGAAGAAGCCAAAACTTTTGAACTAAAATTTGCTAAAGAACATCCCGAGGCGCTTATTTCCGCATTGATCATTGAGAAGGTACTTGCAACTAAGTCACTTCCCGAAAATGAAATTCTGGAATTGTATGAGACACTCACACCAACAATAAAAGAAACTGTTGTGGGACAACGAATAAAAACTAAACTTGACAAACTAGCAAGTACTTCAATTGGTGTAAAGGCACCAAATTTTTCTGCTCCTACCCCTACCGGGGATGAGTTGGCTCTTAACGATGTTTTGGGAAAAATAACCATAGTAGATTTTTGGGCCGCCTGGTGTAAACCCTGCAGGGCAGAGAATCCCAACGTTGTTAAGGTCTATAATAAGTACCATGACAAAGGATTGAATATTCTAGGAGTGTCTTTAGACAGACGCACCGAAGATTGGACTAAAGCTATTGAAGACGATGGTTTGGTCTGGAACCATGTGTCTAACGTAAATTATTTCGATGAAATAGCGGAACTCTATAATGTTAAAGCAATACCTGCAACATTCATCCTGGATGAAAATGGAGTGATAATTGCAAAAGATTTAAGAGGTATGGCGTTAGAAAATAAAATTAGTGAACTACTTCAATAAAAGGAAGTTCTTAATTATAAAAAAACCCTGATGCTTTAAGCATCAGGGTTTTTTTTATATAATCTAATAGATCTTAAAACTTATTCTGCACATCGTCGAAATCACCGGCTATCGTAACATCATCTCCGATTTTAACCTCGCCAAAAATATTGACTACAGAGTCAGAGCCAATGAATTCTATAGTAGATCCATCTTTTAAATCTAAATCACCATAAATAGTAAGATTTCCTTCTATACGTAAGGTTGCACCTTCTTCAATTTTAATTTCTTTCCTTTTCTTATTCCTGCCTACTAACAGATTGCCATTCATTTCTAGAAGGCCGCTATCTTTTTCTATATCCACATCATTGATTACTGTCCAGGAACCACACATCAATAGGGATCCACTCACTTTGATTGAATTAAATCTCTTTGCTCCTCTAAACGCAATATCTTGTCCTTCCTTGATATCTAGTTTGTTTGTACCCTTATATTCTTCAAGTGTTGCACAAGTAGCAGCTAAGCTTTGCGACAATCTATTTAGTTTTATGATTTGTAAACCTTCTGCTCCTGAAGCAGCGAAAACATAATCCCCTTTAGATTCTACATAATTAACCGAGCCATTAATTTGTATTACTCCATAAGGTGCAGCACTAGGTCCTCTGTCTTCAGATAAAGAAAGCCCGGCACCACCATTGGCCATTAATATAATATCCTTATTAAAGGCAACTGCGTTATTAACCATATCTCCTGTAGCTGTATTATTGGGATCAATACTTATAGGTATGTATTGCAGACGGGTTCCGGAATCATAAGAATATAATCCAACACCTTTACTTCCTTCCGCTACAACAATTTTATCATCTACAAAATCAACCGTTCTTTTGGTATATGCCCCAAAATCTGAATTGATCGGTATTTCTTTTTTGGTCTTTAATTTATCATCCAGAATGCGCAAGCCAAAGCCGGCATCTAACAAGGCCACTTTATTATTGTCGAACGCCAGTGACCGGAGGTCTGAAAATAATTCTTCCTTTTTAACATCAAAATCTTTTGCATCGTATATGGTTACAGATCCATCTTTTCCACTGGAAACATAAACTTCATTACCATCTACATGTACATCTGTTGCATTGTCACCAGGCTGGTATCCATAAAGTATACCAGCACCTAAATCCATAGTGCCTCCGCCATTAATTCGTATTTTAGTAACAAAAGAGCTGGACGAAGCAGTAAAAGATGCCTCCTTATTCAGGCCTCCAACTGCATATAAATATCCATCTGAATATTGTAATGAGTTAATATCTGAAGTTAAATAGATGAGTCGTGAGGTTACCACCGGATTATGAGGATCAGCTATATTTATAATGTCGATAGCTCCATAATAATCTTCTCCAGCTAAATTATAAGAAACATAAGCATAATCTCCGTCAACATCGACATGAGAAGCAGTCAAAACAGTACTCCCTCCAATGCTTGGCGGACTCACCTGTGCCACAAGTGTAATAGGATAATCTCCTGCTTCATCAGCTTTGGCAGCCGAGAATCTTTTATTTGAATTAAGTTCATCTTCAAAAATATCCAGCACACCAGAATTTTCGAAATTAATGCTACCACTTAACTTTACTAAATCATTTTCTAGGATGAGATTCTCCTGTTGTTCATCAACGAATACGGTAGTTTCGTCACTACAGGATATAAAAATGGCCATTGAAGCCATAAGTAAATAGGGGACTCTTTTAAACATAAGTAGGTATTTTAAATTAATTTGGGCAATTAACTAACGACAAAAGAACGAAAATGGTATTTAAAACCATGTGTTTTTTCGACAAACAGTAAACTTATTAGTTATAAATTAGCATTATAATCCTTAATTATTGTAAGGTAATACCTTCTTTTTTATCGTTTGTAATTAGATTTTACCCATTTTTTCCAGTACAAACAATATCACTATTGGAATGGCCAGCAGCATTACCATAAAGGTATCGGTAATTATAAGGTCTGGTTTAAAAAGTAAGGTTGTTGCGTATCCTCCTATAGCGCCTCCAAAGTGAGCCGTATGTCCAATATTACCAAGGCGTTTTTTCATTCCATAAATTGAGTATAGCATATAGGCAAGGCCAAGAATATATGCGGGGATGGGAATTGGTATAAACATGATTCCCAATTGCATATCAGGTTGGAGTAAAATGGCAGCATATAATATGCCGGTTACTGCACCACTTGCTCCTACAGCGCTATAAAAAGGTTCATCCTTGTGAAAAAAAAGGGCCAGTAAGCTACCGGCTATAAGGCTGACAAAATAAATAATTAAAAACTTTTCCCAGCCAAACCAATTGATTACAACAGGCGCAAAGAAATATAGCGTAAACATGTTCATGAATAGATGGGAAAAATCCACATGAAGAAATCCTGAAGTCACCACTCTATCGCGTTGCCCTGCCTTTATTGCCCCAATTGCAAACTTATAGCGATCAAAAAACACAACATCATTAAAACCTTTGAGGGATATCAAAACATTTACGGCCATTATTGCTATCGTTGCAAGATGCATACTCATATAAATATCAATTTAATTAAGCGCCAAATATAGCTATATTTGCCCATATTTATTTTGTGCATGCAACTTCTGGTTTATATTATTGTCTTCCCCTTTTTATGGTTAATATCTATACTCCCCTATAGGTGCTTCTATTTTTTTTCCGATATCATTTATGTTTTGGTGTACCGTATTATTGGTTATAGAAAAAAAGTCGTCCGTGCCAATTTGACTCTGGTTTTTCCGGATAAAAGTGACGAAGAGATAAAAAAGATTGAAAAGGCATTTTATAAACATATGTGTGATATGTTTCTAGAAACCATCAAAACATTGAATATCAGCGAAGAAGAGCTAAAAAAACGCTATGCCTTACCCAATATTGAATTACTTCTTGAAGTGGAGAAAAAACGAAGCATCTTGGTCATGTTTCCCCATTATGGCAATTGGGAATGGAGTATTATAGTAAATCGATATGTAAAGTCAAAAGGATTTGCGATATACCAAAAAATTGGTAATATTTATTTTGATCGATTGATAAAAAAAATCCGGGCAATATGGAGCACAACACCTATTTCTCAGAGAGAGACGGTTATAACCATGGCACGAAATCATCAAAAAGACATAAAAGGAGTATATGGGATTGTAAGTGATCAATCTCCTCAGGCACATCTGGCACAATACTGGACAAAATTCATGAATATAAAAGTCCCTGTTTTTAATGGCCCTGAAGTTCTGGCAAGAAAGTTTGATCATGCAGTTGTTTTCGCGAAAGTATCCAAAGTAAAACGAGGATATTATAGAACTGAATTTATACCAATAGCACTGGAAGGCAGTAAGAGTAAAGAGAATGAAATAACCAACCAGTTCTTAAAACTAACCGAGGAAGAAATTATCCAGAATCCTGCATATTATCTTTGGACACACCGACGATGGAAACACAGAGATAAGGTGCCAGAAAAATATATCTAATCCCTACAAATCCATATATTTAGTTTGCTTTCTAAATTAGATCCCTGCAATTTCTCTAATCTCTCCTATAATTCTATCAGCTAAAGAATCAGCTTCAGATTGCGTCTTTGCCTCGGTGTATATTCGAATTATTGGTTCTGTATTGGATTTTCTTAAGTGAACCCAGGAGTTCGCAAAATCTATTTTAACACCATCTATAGTTGAATGCTTTTCCTCCCTGTATTTTTCAGCCATTTGTACTAACACCTCGTCAACATTTAACTCTGGTGTAAGCTGAATCTTTTTCTTACTCATAAAATAGGCAGGATAACTTTTCCGCAGCTCGCTTACCGTCCCCCCGCGTTCTGCCATTAGCATTAAAAATAGCGCTGTGCCTACTAAAGAATCTCTTCCATAATGGCTTTGAGGATAAATAATACCTCCATTTCCTTCTCCTCCAATGATCGCATTAATGGCTTTCATTTGGGCTACCACATTTACTTCCCCTACGGCCGCCGCGGTATATGAACCCCCATGCTTTAAGGTGATATCCTGTAATGCTCTGGTAGAGGATAAATTAGAAACCGTATTTCCAGGAGTTTTGCCTAACACATAGTCTGCACAAGCCACTAAGGTGTATTCTTCTCCAAACATTTCACCATCATTGCTTATGAATGCCAAACGATCTACATCCGGGTCAACTACAATACCAAAATCGGCCTTTTCCTTTAACACAAGCTCACAGATATCTCCCAAATGTTCTTTTAGGGGTTCAGGGTTATGTGGAAAATGACCCGTAGGATCGCAGTATAACTTTATAACTTCAACACCCAGACTCTCCAGTAGCTTAGGGATGGCAATACCACCTGTGGAGTTTACACCGTCTACGACAACTTTAAAACCTGCCTTTCGTATGGTATTGGCATCTACCAAAGGCAGTTCCAGTACTTCATCGATATGTATATCTATATAAGCGTCATTTTTAATAATTGACCCCAAATCATCTACTTCTGAAAAATCAAAATCTTCTTTTTCCGCTATTTCAAGAATAATTGCGCCTTCGGCTGCATCAAGAAATTCACCTTTTTCATTTAGTAGTTTTAAGGCATTCCATTGTTTTGGATTATGACTTGCGGTAAGAATAATACCCCCATTGGCTTTTTCAAGGGGAACCGCTATTTCAACGGTAGGAGTTGTAGACAACCCAAGGTCTATAACATCTATTCCCAGTCCGACCAAAGCAGAAACCACCAAATTCTGAATCATTTCTCCGGAAAGACGGGCATCTCTTCCAACAACCACTTTTAAATTATCCGATTTGGAATAACTTTTTAGCCATGTACCATAAGCTGCTGCAAATTTTACGGTATCAATAGGAGTGAGATTGTCGCCAGGCTTCCCGCCTATGGTACCTCTTATGCCTGAAATTGATTTTATTAACGTCATAGAATTTTAAATAGATATTGCAAATATACATGTCTTAGTAATTATCATGCGCTCCTAATTTGTAAATTCAGTTGCGAAGATTATATTCGTGGTGAATGAATTTTTTAGCACATATATATTTATCCTTTGGAGATGATGAAATAACTATCGGAAATTTCATTGCGGATAGCATAAGAGGAAATAAATACAAACATCTGCCAGATAGAATACAAAAAGGAATCCTATTGCATCGTGAAATAGACACTTATACAGACGCACATCCTATTACCAGGCTAAGCAGTAAAAGATTACATCAGAATTACAGTCACTACAGCAGGGTAATAGTCGATATCTTTTATGACCACTTTTTAGCTAAAAACTGGAGGCAATATTCGGATACTCCTTTAGATATTTATGTAGATAAATTTTATGATTTACTGGAGGATAATATTACCATTCTGCCTGATGGCACTAAACGAATGATTCCCTATATGATAAGTGATAATTGGCTACTCAATTATGCTAAAATGGAAGGAATAAGCAGGGTTTTAAAGGGTATGAACAGAAGAACCAATAACAAAAGTAAAATGAATTTTGCGATTCTTGATCTTGAAGAAAACTACGAAGCCTTTGAATTAGAATTTACAGGCTTTTTTAATGAACTTGTGGTCTTTTCAAAACAAAAATATACGTCAATATGCGAATACTAATTCTTCTTATTACAATTCTTCTTTTTACACAATGTAAAAAACACCCCCCTCAACCGACTGGCTTGGTTAGTAAAAATGCCATGGTAGTATCTGCACGAAAAGAGGCTTCAAAGATTGGAATAGATATACTTCAAAAAGGAGGAAATGCATTTGATGCAATGGTTGGAACTGAACTTGCATTGGCAGTGGCTTATCCTTTTGCAGGGAACCTTGGTGGTGGTGGATTTATGGTTTACCGGAAAAGTGATGGCAATATAGGAGCTATCGATTATCGTGAAAAGGCTCCATTGGCGGCCCATAAAGATATGTATCTGGATTCTCTGGGCAATGTTATTCCGGGAAAGAGTACTGTGGGAGCAAGTGCCACGGGAGTACCCGGAACAATTGCCGGTATTTTTGAGGTGCACGATAAATTTGGCACTTTACCCATAAAAGATATTATAGACCCGGTTATAGAACTGGTTGATCAAGGGGTTGAGGTTACTCCAAAGCAGGCCGCCAGGTTAGATAAGTATTGGGATCAGATTAAAAGTGTAAATGGAGAAAATACTTTGTTTTACAATAAATGTGATGCCGGAGACACACTGAGATATCCGGCCCTGGCTAATACTTTAAGGAGAATAGCAATAAACGGAAGGGATGAATTTTACAAGGGAGAAACTGCTAAAATACTGGCAAGATTTATTCAGGAAAAAGGTGGTTATGTAACAGAAGAAGATCTGGCGAGGTATGAGGCCAAATGGCGACAGCCCGTTGTGTTCAATTACAAGGATTTAAGGATAATTTCTATGAGCCCTCCCAGCAGTGGCGGAGTAACGATAAATCAAATCTTTAAGATGATTGAAGCTTATGACATCTCCGACTTTGGTCATAATTCTGCCAAATCTATTCAGTTGTTTACTGAGGCTGCAAGACGTGCCTATGCCGACAGGAACTTTTTCCTGGGCGATCCGGATTTTGTAGTTATTCCTCTAGATGTATTATTAAGCAAGAAGTATTTACAGGCCAGAATGGAGAACTTTTCATTTGATACGGCTACTCCTTCTAGCGAAGTGCAGCACGGTACAGTGGAAATTATGGAAAGTAGTGAGACTACTCATTATTCGATTGTTGATCAGATGGGAAATGCTGTTTCTGTAACTACAACCTTAAACGGTGCATATGGTTCCAAACTCTATTGCGACGAATTAGGATTCTTTTTAAATAATGAAATGGATGATTTTAGTGCTAAACCAGGAGAGCCCAATATGTTTGGTCTTATAGGAGCTGAAGCCAATAGTATAGCAGCAGAAAAACGAATGCTAAGCTCAATGACCCCAACTATTGTTGAAAAAGACGGAGATCTTTGGATGGTTGTAGGTTCTCCGGGGGGATCCACAATAATTACAGCTGTTGCACAGACAATTCTAAATACTTATGAATTTAATTTGAGTATGCAAGAATCTGTAAATGCTCCCAGATTCCATCATCAGTGGCTACCCGATCATATCGTTTTTGAAACAGAAGGATTTTCGGATGCATTGAAAATTGAGTTAAAATCTAAGGGTTATCATATTAATGAGAAACCCACACCTATCCTTGGAAAAGTGGATGCTATACTGGTTTTACCTGATGGCAGCCTTGAAGGAGGTGCAGATAAACGAGGAGATGATACCGCAGTAGGTTTCTAAACCTTAGAAGGTTTGGATTAACTATCATATTTGAAATTTTCATCGAGTTGGTGATAAGTCATTTTCTTAGTTGGTTTTTTAACTCCTCCATAGATTCCTGCAATTGTCTTAACAATCCTTTTTCTGTTGTAGCATCTACACCAAAAGTTATTTTGCTGCTTACCTGCCAAAGCTCCTGTATCTGCTCCGATTCTATTTCATAAGGTGGGTAGATTTCGTTAAGTGAAATCAATAGCATCTTTGAATTGCCAGGCAATTTCTCAATCTTTTTTACCAGTACCGCATCATGAAGTACAATAACATATATCTTATTACCACTTATATCATCCAGACCCTCCACCGCCTTAGCTAATACCCATTCGCCAGGCTGCAGATTAGGCAACATACTATCACCTTCAACCTGGAAGCCCCTGTAAGTAGCGTTTCTGAATTCAGGAAGTGGGAGATCAAAAGCAGGTAATTGTTTGTACCAACTTGTGTCCTGAATATTTTGGGGATAACCCGCGGCCGCCTTTGCATTTACCAATACCATATTGTCATTGTCTGAAGAATCCACAGTTACCACTTTGGGGATAACACTAGTTCCCGAATAATTTAAATGTTGATTGTTACTATCGCCAAATAACCATAGTGGGTTAACATTAAATTGTTTCAACATTTCAACAACAACCTTTCCTGAAAGCTTGGTGCGTCCACGTTCTATATCTGCCGTAGTATTAGGAATACCCAGCATATTAGCAAATTCGGCCTGGGTATAGCCCAAATCCCGCCTTATTTCAATAAATCTCTTTATAGTTAATTCATTTTCCATAGTTATTTTCCCATTTTTTCTGTCCTATACTAATGTTTATAGCTTTTTTCTTATTTAACCAACCATTAAATAATACTTCGCCTCCTCGTATATTGGAAAGCTTCCCTATTCCGGATTCTCAAATATACAAAATTTGGATTATTTCCAAAATATTTTAGGAATATTTCCTAATTTAGGATATTTTCCATATTTTTGGATAAAATACAAATACACTTAGTCATGTTAGATGAAATTATTACTGAAAAACTTAGCCTATGGGCACAAAGAGGATTAAATGACGGTTTTTATACGAACGACATTAAAGATATCAGCAAAGAAAAAAGGTTGTTAAAAATTAAAAAGAAGGTATCAAAAAATAGATCACAAAAATCAATAAACAAACAATTAAGTCTATTCTAAAAGTTATGGAAAAAGAAAAAATATTGCTGTATGACGGCAGTTTTAATGGATTTTTAACCTGCATTTTTACAGCATTTGAACAAAAAATAAATGTTGTTGGTATTCAAAGAAAAAGTCAGGTTCAAAAAGGCTTGTTTACTGAAACACAAACTATTTTAACACAAGTGAATAAAGCTAAGCGAGTCTGGAATGGTATTAGCC
>NZ_JBATGR010000501.1:0-3949 GCF_049665975.1 Eudoraea sp. | reverse complement strand
CTTGTGCTCCGCATCCAGTGGTATAACAAATAAGTTAGTTTTTAAAAGCCCGTCTATAAATTCTTGGCCATTCTTTATGGCATGGTCATTGTTTAATAAGTCTGGTAACACTTCATCCAAAAGCTCTGCGCAAAACCTATCAAACAAGGCGCTGATAATGAGCAAATTCTGAATTTCTTCGGATTCTTTATTTAATATCTCGGCCAGAATAAACTCAGAAACTTCAAAAGTATCTCCCCGGAAGTTGGCTAGTAAATTGTTTGCTTCCTCTACATTATTAACAGATAATATGGCGAGGCGTATCCCAACAATCCAACCTTCAGTGTGTTCGAATAGTAATTCTGCTGTTTTATCTGAGAGAGCTTGGTCAAAGGATTTCTGGAACAATAAATGAATATCTTTCTTTGAAAATGCCAATTGTTTCATCCTAATTTCACTAATCCTGTTATAAGCTCTAAAAGTGCTAAGTTTAAGAGGTGGATCGCGACGAGAAATAATGACCAAATGCATATTTTTAGGAGGATATTTCAGAATCGCATTAATAAATTCATGGATCTGATCATCTTTGATAAACTGGTAGTCATCAAGAACCAGTACAAATTTATTTTCTAAGTCGTCAATTTCATTAAGCAGTGTGGTGGTTAGGATATTTAATGAAGGTAATACCGCAGCCTTTGTCATCGAGCAAAATTCTTGTTTCTTTGGAGGAAATATAGTGATTAATGCCGCACATAAATACTCAAGAAAAATAGGCAGATTATTGATCTCCCCGTCTAATGAAATCCATGCATTGACCAGTTTTTGGTCCTCTATCCATTCGCTGATGATCAAACTTTTACCATATCCGGCAGGCGCAACCACAAGGGTAAGAGGTTTAAAGCGATTTTTCTCCAGTTCTTCAATAAGGCTGGTACGCAGTAATATATCATCAGATACAGGAGGCCGATGTAACTTGGTACGTATTATATTGTCTTTAATGGCTTTTGACACAATTTAACTGCTTCATTTAAGGGCTAAAGATAATTATTATTAATTATCTTGGCATGAGTACAATCATTTATACTTACTATACTTTATGCCACTCCTTAATATTGAAACTAACTGTGTTTTTAGTAACAGTTTAGTAATATAGCGTACAGCATTTATCATTGATTTTTTACGTTTTAGGATGGTAAATAAGAACTAAATAAATTGTATTTTCGTTAAACTTTTTAGCACAGTTGTCATGAATTTTAGAGGCTCGCATATGAAAATTACCTTCTCATTTTTATGGGTATATAAAATCGCTTTTGTATTCCTTTTCAGCGGACTTTTGTTGGGGGCTGTGCCTGCTGTTTATGGTCAGGCTGCTGCTAAACCGGCTAGTCCACAAGTACCGGTTAAAAAGGAGACTCCTGCAGTGCCTGAAATATCAGATATTATACCTCTGGCCGCGAAAATTGAAGCAAAATTGGCTCTTACAGAAAAATCGCAAAAGGATACCGTAAACCAAAAAGCTCTAAAAACCCAATTTGCTGCTGTTGAAAAAAACATTGATTCGCTTACATCAGAAATCACGGATATGGAAAGTTCCGATCATGTAAGTGTACGGGCACTAAATGAATTTAAAAAGAGCACTTTGAAGGTGATCAGCACATTTAAAGAGGCAAACGTTCCATTATCCGATGCTATTAAATCTATTGAAGATGATAGAAAAGGGTGGCTGAAAGAACAGGAAAATTGGTTAATATGGGAAGATACTCTGGTGGTCAAAAACACGCCAGAACTAATTCAAATTACGTTTAGCAATACCTTACGGAATATAAATACGGCGCTTAGCTATATTGTACCAAAATTGGAAGAATTATTACAAATTCAAAACAACGGGTATAAATTACAGCCAAAACTTGATTCACTACAAGAACGATTTCAAGCTTTATCTGACCAAACCATGCAGAAAGTTCTGATTGATGAATCGGCTCCCTTGTTTTCTTCACAATACGGGGATCAATTTAGCCCTCAATTGTCGAAGAAAACCAAAGATGGATTTAAATTACTTGCCCTTCCGCATAATTTTAAGTGGCTATCGTATTTCTGGATGTTTATTTTTGAACTCTTTGTGTTTTTAGGGATTTATTTGATTCTAAAGAAATATAACACCTCTATACAGGACAGTACCAAATATAAGTTTCTTGCTAATCAGGAACTCCCGACGGCTTTATTTTTTAGTACCACAACCATGTTCTTATTATTTATAGACGTGGAAATACCAGCAATAATAAATCTTACATCTATGGTTATTATTGGTGTTACTTTTTGTGCTTTGGTAAGTAAGGTGTTGCAATCATGGAAGAAGAACCTCGTTTATATTTTTATAGCGATAGTAATTTTTACTAATTTCCTTGTAGCGATTAATATCCCTGTTCCCCTGTTCAGGCTATATGTGGTGCTGATTTCCCTGGCAATTGTTATTCTATTAGCATATTGGATAAGGCAGAGCGTTAGTGAAAAGAAGCCAAAACTCCTGACTTATATGTTGTCTGGTTTTGCCCTATATTTTGGGTTGGTTCTTTTGGCTGAAATAGTCGGGAAGGAAGTTTTAGCCATGTTTTTATTTGATTCATTAATACGAAGCATTGTTCAAATAGTGGTATACGGGGTATACATATTTATAATCCGCGGTGCTCTGGAATGGTTACTTATAAAACTAACCTATAATCGAGAACATGTGAATGATCAGGATATCAGGACAAGTGTCGACCGATTGTCAACATTTATTAGTATCCTTGGTTCAGTCTTTATACTAATCCCACAAATTTTAATTACATGGGGCGTTTTTAGCAGCATGAAGGAAGCAAATGAGCAGCTCATGTCTTTTGGGTTCACTATTGGGAGCAATCAAATTACAGTGCAAATAATTATTACAGCTTTATGTGTTCTATATGGATCCTATATTTTATCTACTGTAGTCAGCAGATTTATAATGGGCGAAGCTCTCAATAAGAAGGATATCGACAAAGGTGCCCGCCTATCAATTTCGCAGCTATTACACTACCTTATTATGTTTATTGGTTTCATGATAGCAATAACACTACTAGGTTTTGATCTGACTAATTTTACAATTATATTGAGTGCACTTGGTGTGGGGATTGGTTTTGGACTTCAGGGCCTGGTGAACAATTTTGTCAGCGGACTTATTCTACTTTTTGAAAGACCGATCAGGGAAGGCGATAGTATTTCGGCCCCAGGTACACCGTGGTCTACAGTTAATAAAATTGGTTTGCGCGCAACAAGATTAACTACTTTTGAACAAGGAGATCTTATTGTTCCCAATTCTGATTTTACCTCTAAAAATGTGACCAACTGGACCCTGAATAACAGGCGAAAGAATTTAATTCTGCCCATAGGTGTTGCTTATGGATCGGATATTGCCCTGGTTATTAAAACACTAATGGAAGCAGGAAAAGCAAATGAAAATTTGGTGAAAAATAGTGTCCCAACGGTTTTATTCAGAAGTTTTGGTGATAGCGTACTTAATTTTGAGCTTCGGGTCTTAGCCAAAGATGCCAATAGTGGTTTATCTATAACAAGTTCAATATACCAGGATATCTATAAGAGATTCGATAAAGCAAATATTCAAATCGCTTACCCCCAGTTAGATGTACATCTATATAATGCAGATAAAAGTAATGTGGCAAAGACAGAACCCAAAGCAAAAGACAATTAAGCCGGGAAGTTGTTCCGACATAAATTATGATTTTTACAATTTTTATCCTTGTTCTATGCTGCTTCTCAAAAGAGCATTTTTTCTGTAGTTACTCTTAAAGTAAACCAGAACCCGGTATTTCTACTACTATAATTACACTTTTATTCCACTTTTTGATTATCGTTATAAACATTACACTTAATACCTTTGATAATATGCGGTAAATTGCAGTTTTTAAGATGTTATATCTTATATTTAAGGGTC
>NZ_JBATGR010000500.1:0-3483 GCF_049665975.1 Eudoraea sp. | reverse complement strand
GATCTACCCGTGCTTCCAACAAAACCTATCAGGTCTCCCCGCTTCACTTTTTGACGTCTTTTTACATTGTATTTACTTAGATGACCGTATAGGGTCATATACCCATATCCATGGTCTATGCGAATATGCTTACCATAACCAGAGGCGTTGTTATCCGCGCGTTTCACAACCCCATCTCCGGACGCATAGATGGGCGTTCCTTTAGGAGCCGTAAAATCCATGCCCCGATGCATTTTTCTCGCCTTGGTGAAAGGGTCTGAACGCCAACAAAAACCAGAAGCCATTCGTGTAAGTTCTTCGTTATTTACAGGTTGAATTGCCGGGATCGCCGCCAAAAGTTTTTCTTTTTCCTCTGCCAACTTGGTTATTTCATCCAGAGATTTGGATTGAATTACCATCTGTTTTTGTATGATATCGAGCCGTTTGGTAGTGGAAGTAATCATCTCGGAATTATTGAACCCTTCCAAAGATTTATACCTGTTTACCCCTCCAAAACCAGCCTTACGTTGCTCTTCCGGAATAGGATTAGCCTCAAAATAAAGTCGGTAAATATTATTATCCCTGTCTTCGATATTCGCCAGAACATACTCCATTTGCTCCATCTTTTTATTAAGAAGCTCAAACCGCAATTCATAGTTCTTGGATTCCCTTTGTAATGAAAGTTCTCTGGGAGTATTTAAAAGATTGGTGTTGAGTAAAAGAATTAAACCGAGCAAACCTGAGATTACGGAACCTAGCGAAAAGAGGAAAATATTCCTGTAACGCCGAGATTTCTTTGGCTCTATCTTTCGATATGAAAGGGTATCAGGATCGTAATAATATTTTACCTTAGACATGAATGGATTTTATCCTATTTTTGTGCTTTCATCTTATCAAAACAAACAAATATAAAAATTGTTTTGTACAAAACATTAAATTTAATAAAACCTTGCCATTTTAGATGACTTCCAAGGAAATAAGATCAAAATTTTTAGATTTTTTTAAGGAAAAAAGTCACAAAATTGTCCCTTCTGCACCTATGGTCATCAAGGATGACCCTACCTTGATGTTTACCAATGCTGGAATGAATCAATTCAAGGAGTTCTTTTTGGGCAATTCAGTTATAAAAAACCCAAGGATTGCAGATACACAAAAATGCCTTCGCGTAAGTGGAAAACATAATGATCTTGAAGAAGTAGGTAAGGATACTTACCACCATACCATGTTTGAAATGCTTGGTAATTGGAGCTTTGGAGATTATTTCAAAGAAGAGGCCATAAACTGGGCATGGGAATTCCTTACCGAGGTTTGTAAAATTGATAAGAATAGTATTTATGTCTCTGTATTTGAGGGTAGTTTAGACTCTGATAAACTGGAAATGGATATGGAAGCTTTTAATTTGTGGAAAAGCATTGTACCGGAAGACAGAATTATTAAGGGAGATAAAAAGGATAATTTTTGGGAAATGGGAGAGCAGGGACCATGCGGTCCTTCTTCGGAAATACATGTAGACATACGCTCTAAAGAAGAAAAGGAAAAGATTGACGGTGCATCATTGGTAAACAAGGATCACCCTGAGGTAGTGGAGATTTGGAACCTTGTTTTTATCCAATACAATAGAAAAGCAAATGGTACGCTGGAACCTCTTCCAGAAAAACACGTGGATACCGGTATGGGTTTTGAACGTCTATGTATGGTATTACAAGGGGTTCAATCTAATTATGATACCGATATTTTTACACCCCTGATCAGGGAAATTGAAACAATTACAAATACTACCTACGGAAAGAACGAAGAAACAGATATTGCCATTCGTGTTATTGCAGACCATATTCGCGCGGTAGCCTTTTCTATTGCAGATGGTCAATTGCCAAGTAATACAGGAGCAGGTTATGTGATTCGTAGAATCTTAAGAAGGGCTATCAGGTATGGCTTTACATTTTTGGATACCAAGAACCCTTTTATGTTTCGTTTGGTAAATGCACTTGTTGCCAGCATGGTTGAGGCCTTTCCTGAATTAAAGGAACAACGTAACCTCATAGAAAATGTAATTCGGGAGGAAGAGCACTCTTTTTTAAGGACCCTGGAACAAGGTTTGTTATTGCTGGATGGCATTATTGATAGTACAACAGGCGATACTGTAAATGGCAAAAAAGCATTTGAATTGTACGACACTTATGGATTTCCAATTGACTTAACGGCGCTAATTTTAAGTGAAAAAGGATTGAAATTGGACCAAAGCGGTTTTGAATTGGCGATGAAAGAACAAAAGGCCCGCTCCAAAGCTGCCTCTGAAGTTTCAAAAGACGATTGGACAGTTCTTATGGAAGATGCTCAACAGGAGTTTGTCGGCTATGATTTTTTAGAAGCTCAGGTAAAACTGGTAAAGTACAGAAAAGTAGTTTCTAAAAAGGAGGGAAGCCTGTTTCAATTGGTCTTCAATTTAACCCCTTTTTATCCGGAAGGTGGAGGCCAGGTTGGTGATAAAGGTTACCTGGAAGTACCCAATGGGGATGTAGTGTACATTTTAGATACAAAGAAGGAGAATAATGAAATTATACATTTCTCAAAAAACCTCCCTAAACATCCGAACGAGGTCCTTAGGGCTGTCGTAGATAAAAAACAAAGAGAACGGACGGCTCGTAATCATACTGCTACCCATTTATTACACCAGGCCCTTAGGGAAATTTTGGGGAATCATGTAGAGCAAAAAGGTTCTGCAGTACATTCAAAATACCTGCGATTTGATTTTTCTCACTTTGCAAAAATGACTATAGAGCAACTCCGCGATGTGGAAAATTTTGTAAATATGAGGATAGATGAGCAACTTTCTTTAGAAGAACAGCGAGCAATCCCTATGCAAAAAGCACTACAAGAAGGGGCAATGGCTTTGTTTGGAGAAAAGTATGGAGATGCGGTACGTACTATAAGGTTTGGACAATCTATTGAACTATGCGGAGGTACACATGTCCTCAACACTGCAGATATATGGCATTTTAAAATTGTGTCAGAAGGTGCGATCGCAGCCGGTATTCGCAGGATAGAAGCCATTACTTCAGACGCGGTTAAAGATTTCTACCATGAAAATAATAGAAAGCTTGATGAGATAAGAGATCTTTTTAAAGGCACTAAAGATCCGGTCAAGGCTGTTGAAAACCTTCAGGAAGAAAATGCAAAACTGAAAAAGGATGTGGAAGGTCTTTTACGATTAAAAGCTAAAAATCTTCAAACATCGTTAATCCATAAGATTGAGGAAATCAACGGGGTGCAATTTTTGGCACAGAAAGTGGATTTAAATGCATCCGGCATCAAGGACCTGGCGTTTGAAATGGGTAAAGACCGAAATAACCTATTTCTATTATTCGCTACAGAAGAGGATGGAAAAGTACTTTTATCTTGTTATATTTCTAAAGAGCTGGTTGGATTAAGAGATCTCAATGCGGGGCAGATTGTGCGGGAATTAGGGAAATATATTGAGGGCAGTGGCGGCGGCCAACCATTCTT
>NZ_JBATGR010000499.1:0-3433 GCF_049665975.1 Eudoraea sp. | reverse complement strand
AAATGTCATCTTCTTCCCAGTTACTTTAATGATTCCGAATCCCATGATAGTAGTTCCCGGATCAATCCCTAATATGATTTTTTCGTTTTGCAATTTATTTTGTTTACTCTGAGTTTAAAACAATAGGAATCCTGCACTTAGTATTTACAGGTATTCCTCTTTTTAAAGCCGGCTCCACCGGGGGCAGACTTTTAAGACTCCTGCTGATAATCCCGTCAAATTCAGGAATTTGTTCCTGAATAATCCTGTTTTTTTCAATGTTCAGGACTGCCACTTTTCCATCTTTATTCACTATAAAATCTACATATACTCTTTCCTCGACATCATTATCTAAAATAAATTCAAACTCTTCCAGGGTCTTTGAAAAATGCAATAACAAAGTATTTTCAAAACACTCACGCTGAGCAGATTTAGATACGGCTTCATCGCAAACGTCAAATAGTGGATATTGGTCTACATCATTCCAATTGATTGCCTGCAATTCCTTATCCGCCAATTGTTGCGTTTTCACTTCCGTTGAAGTAAACAAATCACAGGAAGACAATAGGCATAAACAAGACAAAATAAGCAACTTCCTCATTTAACAGGTATTCTTGCGGAAAATTACGATTTTTTCGGGCAATCAATCAACAGCAAAATGGATTTCTTCCTTAAGTTCCATTACTCGTTTTCTGGCAAATTCTGAATAATAGGATTTTTGAGCGCCAAATTTTTCTAAAAAATATTGATAGTATTCCAATCTGATTTTGGAGTCCTTATATAATTGATCTGCGAGAACACATATTTGATAATAAATGTGAGGACTATTGTTTTCTGCGGTATAGGCTTTTTTATAATAAGTCATAGCTTCTTCTAAATCATTCCTCTGCCTGGCCAGCTGTGCTAGAGAAGTGTATTCATTTGCCAGATTAGGCTTTTGCTTTGCTATAGACATTTTAAAATAATACTCTGCGCTGTCCAGTTTTTGTTCACGCCAATATGTATGTCCTAATCCATTTAATGCATCCGGTATGGCTGGTTCATAATTTAATAGCAAAAAATAGTTTTGCTTTGCTTCAGACAACTTCCAGGTTTTAAAAAAGCTAAATGCCAACTTTTCAAAAATATATGCTTTTTCTTCCCCAAGAGTAAGTAATCTTTCCAAAAGGGGTATGGCCTTTTCATAATCATTTTCATTATAGAAGGCAAGCGCCTTAAGGTTTATAAGACTTACGTCGTCTTGATAAATACGGAGCCCCATATTGACATATTTTAATACTGAGTCATTGGTGTTTTGTGTTAAATAGTATTTGCTAAGCTCAAAAATACTACGCAGATGTGAGCTGTCTTTCAAAATGGCTGATTTAAAAAAGGGAATCCCTTCATCAATATTATTCATTTCAAACAAGGTCCTTCCCAAATAAAAATCAAATTCGGGATTTGACGCTTGGTCTGAAACCAAGCTGAAAAATAGTTCTGATGCATTAGAAAATCTTTTGAGTTTAAAAAGTAGTTTTCCCAATTCAAATCTCGCAATTTGTGAAGCACTATCTTTTGCTATGATATCCTCGTATTGCAAAACTGCTTTCTTATAATTTCTGTTTGCATTGAACGCCCTAGCTATTTGAAGACTGGCTTTTTCAGAATTCACAAGTGCATATTGATTAATTGCCTTTGAATAATAACCTAAGTTGAATAAACTATCTGCCTTGGTCATAAAAGAATTCTGCGCAATGCTAAGTTGAACTATCAAAAGGAAAAGAGTCAGAATGAGTATTTTCATCAGATTTTGAATTCTACCTAGAAAATTACGCTTTTTTCGGGCAATTAAGCTTCTGAAATTCAGGATTTCCCACATCCTTAAAAAGACATGTAACAAATAGACCTTATCTTCGTCCAATATCAAAGATTTTTAATGGACATTGCCCTTTTCTTATTGGGATTTATCTTTATGCTTATAGGTATTTTAGGGAGTTTTTTACCCGTTTTACCCGGTCCTACAGTAAGTTGGATAGGTCTTTTGTTATTGGTTCTTACCAGGGCAGTTCCCAATGACTGGTGGTTTTTGGGGATCACACTTTTAGTTGCAGTAATTGTATTGGCATTAGATTACATTATCCCGGCAATGGGTACTAAAAAGTTTGGGGGCAGCAAGGCTGGAATGTTTGGGACCGTAGTTGGGCTTCTTGTAGCAATTATATTTCCAATACTAGGTGTTTTTGGTATAATTATATGGCCCTTTGTTGGCGCGTTGATTGGTGAACTAATAAATAAGGCGGAGAGTAAAACAGCTCTTAAAGCCGCTTTTGGTTCCTTTATTGGTTTTCTTACCGGTACCTTCTTAAAATTTATGGTTACTATAATTTATTTGGGCCTCTTTATATCCAAAACCTGGGAATATAAGGAAGCATTATTTCCATTCTTTTATTAACCCCTAATTAAACCAAACCACCTTGTCCTCAATTGGTTTTCTTTCCCCAACAGAGATTTCCTCTTCGTAACGTCCCATAAATAAAAACCCAAGACATTGCTCCCCACCACCCAGTTCAATAAATTCTCCCATATATTTTATGAGTCCCGGAGAACTCCAATAACAACCTATCTCCATTTCTGTGCAACAAAGCCACATATTTTGAACTGCCATAGCTGTGGCCGCAATTTCTTCCCATTCCGGAAGACTTTCATTTGGGTCTCTTTGCATACAGATGGCTATGACTGCAGCAGATCTGCTTGGGTTTTCAAGGAGTTTTTTTACTTTAAAAGCCTTTGGGTTTGCCTCCGTTTCCTCGTACTTCTTTGCAAGGAATTGACCGAGTTGTTCTTTAGAATCTTCTAAAAAGATTTTAAACCTCCATGGTTCCGTTTTTTTATGCGTTGGTGCCCAGTTTGCTGCTTCCAGAATTTTTTCAATCTCCGATCTTTTTAACGGTTGGTTAGTATATTGAGCAGGAAATACAGAACGCCTTTTTTTAATTAATTCAAATACCATTTTAAATATTTTAGTTTGCAAAGTTAGAATTTCTAACTGTGAAATTATATTCAAATTAAAGTGTGGTTGCAATTCCAATTTTCTGAAACTTAATGAATACATTTATAGTACTAAAAATTCTATTTAATGGTTTCAACAACTGATAACTTTCTGTATGGAGAAGAAGCACTTAGTTGCAGCCTTGCATTGAGAATTGCAAGAGGCACAGTTCAAGGCCAATTATCAAATGTTGCGCGAAAACGGGTCCGGGACAGCAAACTTGTGGTAGAAAACATAGTTGAAAAAGGGCAGGCTGTTTATGGGATAAATACTGGGTTCGGGCCTTTGTGTACTACAAATATTTCTAAAGAAGAAACCAGAGTTTTACAGACAAACATCCTTAAAAGCCATAGCGTTGGCGTCGGCAAGCCCATTAAGACGGAACTGGCAAAACTAATGCTCATTTTAAAGATACACTCGCTTGCC
>NZ_JBATGR010000498.1:0-10634 GCF_049665975.1 Eudoraea sp. | reverse complement strand
TTATTTTGTCGGCTTCTGTAGGCTTGAAATGACCATTAAATACCCCTTCCTGGGGGTGCCAAACTCCTGCATCCTCAGTTATTGGAATTACCTCATGAATTTCATCTACATTTAAATCTCCACCTGTGCCATAGTAACTCTTTAGCAATGGTGAAACCGCCGAATACCACCTTTCCAGTACACCTTTTTTTCTTGGATCATGTGGGTTGAAATTAATACCCGACTTCGCTCCTCCAATTGGCGGACCGGATACTGTAAACTTAACTTCCATTGTCTTTGCCAGGGAGAGTACTTCGTTCTTATCCAAGCCCTCGCGCATTCTGGTTCCGCCTCCGGCTGCTCCACCTCTTAAAGAATTTATAACAGTCCATCCTTCAGCCTCGGTTTCCGGATCTTTCCAGTTAAAGACTATCTCCGGCGGTTTGTTTTCGTATATTTTTAATAGCTTTTTCATTTGTTTATCAATTAATTATGTGACAAGATTTAAAAATGTGTACTAAAATTGGTGCTTTAACTAAATGTAAGCCAAATGAAGCTAGTGTTGTCTCATAATTTATTTGATATTTCATGTAATAGGTGCACCACAGACAAATATAAAAATATTGTGCTACTTTAAAAGCTTTTTAGATCATACTTGGTCGTAAAAGTTAACTCAAATGCTAAGGCTTTCACTTTTTTAAATAAGCCAATGTAGTCAACCATATTCTCCATCAGTCTTGTATCTTTGCATTGTCTTTATCAAACTTATAGCAATGAATTTTACACTAACCGAAGAACAAGAAATGATTAAGCAGGCGGCCAAAGATTTTGCCCATGCCGAATTATTACCCCGTGTAATTGAACGTGATGAAAAACAGCAATTCCCATCCGAACAAGTGAAAAAAATGGGAGAACTTGGTTTTATGGGGATGATGGTAGATCCGGAATATGGTGGTAGTGGTCTAGATACATTATCCTATGTTTTAACCATGGAGGAACTTTCAAAAATAGATGCATCTTCTTCTGTTGTAGTATCCGTAAATAATTCATTGGTATGCTATGGTTTAGAATCTTTTGGCTCTGAGGAGCAAAAAGAAAAATACCTGAAAAAGTTAGCATCAGGCGAAATTATAGGTGCTTTCTGCCTGTCAGAACCGGAGGCGGGTAGTGATGCCACTTCTCAAAAAACCACAGCGATTGACAAAGGCGACCATTATGTTTTGAACGGGACAAAAAATTGGATCACTAATGGAAATTCCGCATCAGTTTACCTGGTTATTGCTCAAACCCATATTAAAAAAGGATACAAAGGAATAAATGCCCTCATAGTTGAAAAAGGTATGCCCGGATTTGAAATAGGGCCTAAAGAAAATAAATTAGGGATACGAGGGAGTGATACGCATTCGTTGATATTCAACGATGTAAAAATCCCCAAGGAAAATAGAATTGGCGAAGATGGTTTTGGTTTTAAATTTGCCATGAAAACCCTTGCGGGTGGTAGAATTGGTATTGCAGCACAGGCTTTAGGAATAGCCGCCGGCGCTTATGAACTTGCCAAAAATTATTCAAAAGAACGCAGAGCATTTGGAACAGAAATAGCTAACCACCAGGCTATTGCCTTTAAACTTGCAGACATGCATACCCAAATTGAAGCCGCCAGATATCTTGTTTACAAAGCTGCCTGGGACAAAGATCAGGGTAATAATTACGACATTTCGGGGGCAATGGCCAAGCTTTATGCCTCACAAGTTGCCATGGAAACTACTGTGGAGGCTGTGCAAATATTTGGTGGCAATGGTTTCGTTAAAGAATACCACGTTGAACGAATGATGAGAGATGCTAAAATCACCCAAATATATGAGGGCACATCTGAGATACAAAAAATAGTAATCTCCAGAAATATACTTAAAAACTAGACTCTTAAATTTGGCATATAATCATATGCCCCAATATTTTTAGGGGTACCCTTTTAATTTTAAAAAACTATACTCATATTTTATTCCTAAAGACAGGGTTAGGCATAGAATTGATGCTCAACTGAGGCGAATCACCCCTTAACTCAGTAATCTCAAGATATACTTACCTCCACTTTTATTATAATCTCAATTTATAAGGCATAAAAATTCCAAATTGAATATTTTTTAACGTTTTATTGTAAACGTTGAATATTTTGCACACTATCTTATTAAAAGATGTATATATTTCATTAATAATGATATTTTTGAATAAATACTGCAATAAAGATGATGAAAAGACAAGGCTTGTATCTACCTGAATTTGAACATGATAACTGTGGTGCTGGATTTATTTGCAGCCTAAAAGGAAAAAAGTCGAATGATATCATTCACAAGGCCCTCGAAATTCTGGATAAATTGGAACACAGGGGAGCTGTAAGTGCCGATGGTAAGACAGGAGATGGTGCGGGTATCCTGATTGATATTCCACATCAGTTCTTTCTTGATGAATGTGATTTCACAATTCCTAAAGCAGGTGATTATGCTGTGGGTAATGTTTTCTTTCCAAAAAAAGAAAATCAAAGAGGCTATTGCATCTCCGTCTTCGAAGAAAACATAAAAAAGCAGGGATTACAATTATTAGGATGGCGTAATGTTCCTGTTAACAAGGCTATTCCCGGAAGAATCGCGGGTGAAACAGAGCCTTTTGTTATGCAAATCTTTGTTGGTAAAGAAAATAAGGAACAAAAGGATTTTGATTTTAACCTGAAACTGTATATCGCTCGTAAGGTAACAGAGCATACCCTTATAAATTCAAAATTATCGGAAAGTAAGTTTTTCTATGTTCCCAGCCTTTCAACAAAAATAATTATCTTCAAAGGGCTATTAATGCCTAATGATATAAAGCTCTACTTTAAAGATTTAATGGATACGAGGGTGGTTACAAGGTTAGCCCTGGTTCATCAACGTTTTTCCACCAATACATTCCCTACCTGGGATCTGGCCCAACCCTTCAGGTACATGTGTCATAATGGGGAGATTAACACCCTAAGAGGCAATGTTATGCGAATGCGCTCCAGGGAAGGCTTATTAAAAAGCAAGCTATTTGGAGAAGAAATAAAAAATATTCTCCCCATAATCTTACCTGGGAAATCTGACTCAGCCACTATGGATATGGTAGTAGAATTGTTACTAATGACAGGGCGGTCTCTTCCTGAAGTAATGATGATGCTGGTTCCCGAAGCCTGGGAAAAGAACGAAGAAATGTCTGAAGCGAAGCGAGCTTTTTATGAATACAATTCCTGTGTGATGGAACCCTGGGATGGTCCTGCATCTATTCCCTTCACAGATGGTAGTTACATTGGTGCTGTTTTAGACAGAAATGGACTTAGACCTTCAAGGTACTCGGTTACAAAAGACGGTTATGTAATTATGTCTTCCGAAACAGGTGTGGTAGAGTTAGCGCCGGAGAATATTGAATATCACGGCCGACTTGAACCGGGAAAAATGTTTCTGGTTGATATGGAAGCCGGAAGAATAGTAAACGATGAAGAGATTAAAGAAAAAATAGCAAAGAAGTATTCTTATAAAAAATGGCTGGACAGCAATTTGGTTCACCTGAAAAACATTCCATATAATGACTGCCCACTTTTTCTAAATGAAGCTTCTCTGGAGAAAAGGAAAGCAGTATTTGGCTATACTCTGGAGGACATTAATACAATTATTCTTCCAATGGGGCAACATGCAAAAGAACCCATAGGCTCAATGGGATCAGATACACCTATCGCAGTATTATCTGAGAGGCCTCAGCTTTTGTATAATTATTTTAAACAGCTTTTCGCACAGGTGACTAATCCTCCATTAGATGGTATTCGCGAAGAATTAATAACAGATATTTCGCTTACATTGGGAAGTGATTATAATATTTTTGACATTACTGAATTGAGTTGTCGAAAGCTGAAAATCCAAAATCCTGTTATTTCCAAAGAAGATCTTGATAAGATTAAAAACTACGATGCCAGCCCTGACTATAAAGTCGTTTCCATTCCTATTCTCTACACTATTTCCAGAGGACATAATGGTTTGGAGGAAGCTCTTGAAAACAATTTAAGAGAAGCGGAGAAAGCCATAGATAAGGGGGCAAACATTATTATTTTATCTGATAGAGACTCCAACAAAGATAATGCACCTATTCCTGCATTACTTGCCTGTTCTTTCGTAAATAGCGGACTTCAGCGATTGGGCAAACGTTCCAAATTAAGCATCATTATAGAATCTGCGGAACCAAGGGAAGTCCATCATTTTGCACTGTTGTTCGGGTTTGGAGCAAGTGCAATTAATCCCTATCTCGTAAATGAGATAATTGCAGAACAAATTGAAGAACATGATATTACGGAATATTCTTTTGATGAGGCCATTAAAAACTACAATAAGGCCATTGGAAAGGGTATATTAAAAGTTATGAATAAAATTGGGATATCTACTCTAAATTCATACCGGGGTTCCCAACTCTTTGAATGTATTGGGATTAACACCAAGGTTGTAGACAAATATTTTCCAAATACACCAACGCGTATTCAGGGTATTGGATTGTATGAAATAGAAAAAGAGGTATCCAAAAGACATAAAAGGGCCTATCAGGATCAGCATATTGCTGCCAACTTAGATCTTGAAATTGGAGGTGAATACCGTTGGAGGCGCGATGGGGAAAAGCATATGTTCAATCCTTTATCTATTGCCAAACTTCAGAAGTCTGTTCGGAATAACGAGCCGGACACCTATAAAGAATTTGCCAAAATGGTAAATGAACAATCCAAAAATCTAATGACCATTCGCGGTTTATTCGAATTTTCAAATTATGACCCAATTCCTATTGAAGAGGTAGAACCCTGGACTGAAATAGTTAAAAGATTTAAGACGGGTGCCATGTCTTATGGTTCTATTAGTAAAGAGGCGCATGAAAATCTGGCTATTGCCATGAACAGGATTGGCGGTAAAAGCAATTCAGGGGAAGGCGGAGAAGATGCTGATAGATTCTATAAAAACCAGACTGGAGATTGGCGCAACAGTGCAATTAAACAAGTGGCTTCGGGAAGGTTTGGGGTTACTTCGGATTATCTTACAAATGCACAGGAGATACAGATTAAAATGGCTCAGGGTGCAAAACCGGGAGAAGGAGGTCAACTTCCTGGTCCAAAGGTAAACCCGGCAATCGCTAAAACACGAAATTCGACCCCCTATGTAGGACTAATTTCACCACCACCGCATCATGATATATATTCCATTGAGGATTTATCGCAATTAATTTATGACCTTAAATCTGCAAATCGAAAGGCCAGGATTAATGTGAAACTTGTCTCCGAAGTTGGTGTGGGTACAGTTGCTGCCGGGGTGTCAAAAGCCAAGGCCGATGTAATTCTAATATCAGGATTCGACGGTGGAACCGGCGCATCACCATTGACATCACTAAAACATGCAGGCCTTCCATGGGAGTTAGGAATTGCTGAAGCTCAGCAGACTTTGGTGCTGAATGACCTGAGAAACAGAATAGTTCTCGAATGTGATGGACAATTAAAAACCGGAAGAGATGTGGCAATTGCGTGTCTTTTAGGAGCAGAGGAATTTGGGTTTGCAACCGCACCTCTGGTTGCTTCCGGATGTATTATGATGCGAGTTTGCCATTTGAATACCTGCCCGGTGGGAATTGCAACCCAAAATCCTGAATTGAGAAAGAAATTCAAAGGCAAGCCGGAACATGTAGTCAACTATATGTATTTTGTAGCAGAGGAATTAAGAGAAATAATGGCTCAATTAGGTTTTCGAACCGTTAAGGAAATGGTAGGCCAGGTGCAAAAACTAGATAGAAATGCGGCAATTGATCATTATAAGTCTGCAGGAATAGACCTGACACCTATACTTCATCAGATAGATGTTCCAAAGAATACGAAACTTTACAATACCCAAAAGCAACAACATCATATTGATGATTCTATAGAGTTCGAGATTATAGAGAAAGCACATCCCGCCTTGTTTAGAAAGGAAAAAATATCTTTAGATTTTCCGATTCACAATACAGACAGAGCAGTAGGTGCAATTATAAGTAATGAAATATCCAAAATATATGGTGCTGAGGGACTCCCGGAAAATACTTTAAAACTCAATTTTACAGGTTCTGCAGGGCAAAGTTTTGGGGCTTTTGCTACCAAAGGCCTTACTATGGTGGTCAATGGAAACACAAATGACTATTTAGGGAAAGGACTATCAGGCGCGAAGTTGATCATAAAAGTTCCGGATAAATCAACTTTACAACCGGAAAATAATATCATAACCGGAAATGTAACGCTTTATGGCGCCACTTCAGGTGAAGCTTATATAAACGGTAAAGCCGGTGAACGTTTTTGCGTAAGGAATTCCGGGGCACATGCAGTCGTAGAAGGTATTGGAGATCATGGATGCGAATATATGACAGGTGGCGTAGCCGTAATACTCGGGGAAGTTGGGAGAAATTTTGGTGCAGGAATGAGCGGAGGTATCGCCTATATTTTTGATGAGAAAAAGACATTTGAGAAAAGGTGTAATAAGGAGGCATTAAACCTGTTGGCAGTTGAAGAAGACAATGATATAAAGGAACTTAGGGAATTAATTGAAAATCATTACAACGCAACTTTAAGTCCGCTTGCTCAGAGAATACTTGAGAATTGGGAAGATTGCCTTCCTAAGTTTATTAAAATATTCCCTGAAGAATACAAGCAGGCTCTGATAAGACTGGAAAGAGAAAAATTAGAAACAATATAATCGATAGATGGGAAAGATAACAGGGTTTTTGGAATTCGATAGGAAAGTAGAGAAATATGCTTCGGTAGAGGAACGCATTCAGAATTATAAAGAGTTTACGCTTCCTATGAAGGAAAAAGAACTCAAAAATCAGGGTGCCAGATGTATGGATTGTGGCATTCCGTTTTGCCATAGCGGTTGTCCCCTGGGGAATTTAATTCCGGATTTTAATGATGCTGTATATAGAGGTAAATGGGAAAAGGCCGCTGAAATTTTACATGCGACCAATAATTTTCCTGAGTTTACCGGAAGATTGTGCCCGGCTCCCTGTGAAGAAGCTTGTGTACTTGGAATCAATGAAGATCCGGTGTCTATTGAAAATATTGAAAAGAATATTGTTGAAACCGCATTTCAAAAAGGATGGGTTGTAGCTAATCCGCCAGAATTTAGAACGGATAAAAAAGTAGCCGTTGTAGGTTCGGGACCTGCTGGTTTGGCGGCAGCTCAGCAGCTCAATAGAGCGGGTCATTCTGTTACCGTATTTGAACGTGATGAAAAACCTGGTGGGCTGTTAAGGTATGGGATCCCTGATTTTAAAATGGAGAAGCATGTTATAGACAGAAGGCTCGAAGTTTTAAAAGAAGAAGGTATTGAATTTCAATGCGGTGTTCATATTGGAATTGATATTAAGGCCGAAGAACTACACAAAGATTATGACGCTGTTGTATTGTGTGGTGGAGCCACTGTTCGAAGAAATTTACCTATTAAAGGCGCAGATTTAAAAGGAGTTGTACAGGCGATGGATTTTTTAGGGCAAAATAACCGAAGAGTAGATGGATTAAAGTACCCCGGCGAAGAAATTAAAGCTACAGATAAAAATGTTATTGTTATTGGTGGAGGCGACACAGGTTCTGATTGCATAGGAACCTCATTCAGACAGGGAGCGGCTTCCGTATCCAATTTTGAAATATTGGGCAAAGCTACTACAGAAAGACCCGAAGACCAGCCATGGCCCTTCTGGCCCATGAGATTGCGCACGAGCTCATCGCATAAGGAAGGAGCAGAACGATTTTTTAGTATTTCTACCAAAGAGTTTACCGGGGATAAAAATGGAAATTTAAAAGGTTTGATTACTGTAAATGTGGAGTGGGAGAAAGTACCCGGGCAGCGTCCTTTATTAAAAGAAATTAAAGGGACTGAAAAGGAATGGCCATGTGAATTGGCACTACTGGCTATGGGCTTTACCGGTTCTGAAATGACTATTGCCGAGCAACTAGGACTGGAGGCTGATCCGAGAACTAATATAAAAGCATCAATAAAAGATTATAAGACCAATATTCCGGGAGTTTTTGTTGCCGGAGACCAGCGCAGGGGGCAATCTTTAATTGTTTGGGCTATCTCTGAAGGACGACAAGCTGCCTATCATGTAGATACCTATTTAATGGGAAGTTCTTACTTACCTATTAAAGGAGAAGGTGATTTACCTAGAATTTAATAATAATTGAAGTTTTACTAAATTATACTTTAATTCTTATGGCGAGGAATAAAAATTTATTAGCTGTGATTTCCAACACGGTCATAGTAAAGTGAAGCAGATCCCAATAGGGCAATATTGGAAGTTTTGGAGTATAAAACCTTAAACTTCTCAAGCACTTTTTTATAGGCAAAATCATTGATAGACCTTGCTAAACTGGTCTCAAAAAATTCTGCTGAATTAACTACCGAACCCCCAACAATAATTAGCTGTGGATCTACGGCATATAATATAGTTTTAATGGCATTTCCCAAATGTTCCCCAAATTGTTCAAAGGCTTCAAGAGCCTTACTGTCTCCTTTCCTGGCAAGAATCATTAATTTCTCTCCATTTGAATTATAAAAATTTTTGAAAAATTTGCCGCTGCAATAATCCTCGATGATACCATCCTTGTAAGGAATCATACCAAATTCCCCCGACCCGCAATTAGCATCACCCATCAGATGTCCGTTTGTTATAATCCCAGATCCCATTCCGGTACCCAGGGTAATGCCAACCAAATGATTGTAACCCTTTCCTAAACCAAATTTAAACTCTCCATAGGCAAAACAATTGGCGTCATTATCTATAAAGACAGGTATTCCAAACTCTTTTATTAAAATATCTGCCAAAGGAACCTCCGTCCAGGAAGGAATATTTTGGACCTCATGAATAATACCTTTTTTACTATCCACTATACTTGGGACCCCTATACCTATTCCTTCGACTTTGTGTTCACCAAGTTGTTCTTTTATTAAGTCAATAATAACATTGATAACATCCCATTCACTATTTGTATCCTGAGGTATTTTTAGTGATTTATTACTGAGTATTATATTTTCTTCTACCAATCCTACGTTGACCTTGGTGCCACCCAGATCAACTCCAATTAGTTTTAACGGTTTAGATTTAGCCATTTCAATTCTTACTTTTTCTTAAGCTTATCGTTTTATTTTTTATGATAGGCTTCGCCCAGATACTAATGCTAAAAACGAATAACAGGGCAACAAAATTTAGCAACATCCCAACTCTCAATGACGTAAGATCACTTATAAAACCAATTAGCAATTGCATTACGGCTCCACCCATAATTCCGGTCATTAATATCCCTGCAAAAGAACCATGGTGTTTGCTAACAGAATTTAATGCCAGTGATAGAATAATTGGATACATGACCGATAAAAAAACACCACAGATTTGAAATGCATACAAGGAGTTATTGGCATTTCCAAACAAGGCAACTCCCAAACTAATAATTGCCAGGCTGCTAAACAACCTTAGAACTAACTTGCTATCCATAATTTTTAGCAAAACCAATCCTATGATTCCCCCTATGGTCATAAATCCCCAAAAATTTCCAACAGCAACTGCTCCTGTAGTTTCATAATCAAAACCATGGTATATCTGCAGGAACTTAGACATCCAGTAGGAAATACCCTGTTCAACGCCTACATAAGCGAATATTCCCAGAAAATATAGTATGACTATTTTGCTTTTAAATAATCCTATATAAGTTTCTCTTGATCCTACTTTCTCTTCATCTATTAAATCTACTTTAGGAAAGGCAATTGAAACTATAATAAATATCATGATTAAACTTGCTAAAGCGAATAGCCAATACATGGAAACCCAGGACATATCAATAGGAACAATTTTGGACAACACGTCTATAAACCAATTATTTGATTTATCTGTATCTGCTAAACTTGTAACCAACCATGAATACACCTGTGGACTTACAAATGAGGCCGCCCCAAAGATCAACTGGGCCAGTACAGAAGTAAAGGCATAATGTTCTTCTCCGCCTGCCACTCTCAATAAGGGGTTAATTACTACCTGCAAAATGGCCATTGCTGTTCCTATAGTGAAGAGCGTTACCAAAAACACACCGAATGTTGGAATGCAAGCAAAGAGAACTGAACCAGATAACGCCAGAAAAAAGGCAAAGATCATCAATCGTTTTTCACCATATTTTTCCAGCATAAAGCCCGAAGGAATAGACATTACACCGTAAGCAATAAAGAAAGTAAAAGGCAAAAAACCGGCCATTGTCTCGCTTAAGCCAAAACTTAATGACACACTGGGGTTTAGAGCGCCTAATATGTTGGTTAAAAATGAAATGACAAAAAATGTCACTAGAATAAGAGCTACTATCCGGTAGTTTTTTTTCATAATAAAAAGTTGGTTAGCTACAAAAGCACATCGTTGAAATTAGGAAAAATTGTTCAATAGCCCATGTAATAATTAGGTATCAGGAAGTTAATCCCCTAAAATGATCCTTAATTATTTAGGTAAAGTTTCCGGTAAAATAATTATAGGTCAAAAAAAAAGCACCTATCAAATGAATGATAAGTGCTTTTAAAGAAGGCGGCGGCCTATTCAATGACTGCCTGTGCATTCAAGCGCAGTACAGA
>NZ_JBATGR010000497.1:0-6989 GCF_049665975.1 Eudoraea sp. | reverse complement strand
TCGCAAGGCTATTAAACTAACCGCAGAGAACTATCCTATCTCAGAGTATTATGACACCAAAGAAGTACTAACTTCACTTGGCATAGGGGAGGCACTTATTACCGCTTTAGATGAAAAAGGAAGGCCCACCCCCCTTGCAGCTACAATGCTACGTGCCCCCATGAGCCGAATGGATATTTTATCTGACACTGAATTAGATTCCGTAATTAATAATTCAAAACTGGTAAGGAAATACAATGATATTATTGATAGAGAAAGCGCCTATGAGATCTTAAATGAAAAAATAGAAAGGGCAGAAGAAGAAGCAGAAAAAGAGGCTGAAAAAGAAGTTCAAACCCGAAAAACATCTACAAGAAGAACAACAACTCGTAGAAGCACACGTCAAAATCCGATTATAAAAGTTTTAACCAGTGCAACCTTTATTCGTGGTGTATTGGGGGTGTTAAAAAAAGTGATACGATAACAGAATATGAAAAACATTCAATTTATATCCTTATTAGTAATAGCATTGATCTTAATGCATTGTAAAAAGGATAGGGATCCCAATTTTTTAATAAATAATTCACAAGTTGGAAAACTAATGAGAACCAGTCCTGTAAGTGAACTGGAAAATATTTATAGCAATGATTCAATAGTTAAGGATACTTCTCCTCGGACCTTGGTATCTAATTCTAATATGATGGAAATTTATGAAAAAGGCGGACAGCATTTACTAACCTTAACTCCAAACGAGGATAGTATTCCAAAAATTGGAATAATACGTGTAATAGACCCCAGATTTAAAACTGAAAAAGGAATTGGACTCGAAAGTACATTTAAGGAAATAAAAGATAAATGCGTCATAAAGAAAATAGTAACCTCATTAAATAATGTAATTATATTCATTGAAAATAGCGATGTATACTTCACTATTGATAAAGACGAATTACCTGCAAGTCTGCGATATGATACAAGTATTAATATAGAAGAAGTACAAATCCCGGATGATGCCAAAATCAAATATATAATGGTTGGTTGGGATTAAAAAGGGGTGTGTAAATTAGTGAATAAAGATTCCTTTGAATTTAAAATATACCTGTGTTTCAGTAATCGGGACACTGAATATTAGCCATTGTATTTGATATGCTCTAAACCTCATCCATTTTACTTTTGGCTAGGTTATCAATTACGCTATTGCTGTATTTTTGCACTCATGCAGTTAATTTGATAATAAATGAAAAAACTGGTAAATCGTATTCTGGCTCTGGCTTATGGGGCCTATTTTAATATTCTTGCTCTGTTCTCAAAAAAACTGGCCGGAGAAAAGGCATTTACTCTGTTTAGTTCACCACGAAAAGGGAATGTACTTCCATTGCAAGCTTCCTTTTTAAAAAAAGCTGAGGATATAATTATTGAAGTGGGTGGGAAACAAATACAAACTTATTCCTGGGCCGGAACAAAAGATACCGTTTTATTGCTTCATGGTTGGGAGAGCAATTCATTTCGTTGGCGCAACCTGATACAATTTCTGAGTGACGCAAATTTTGCCATTGTTGCCTTTGATGCCCCTGCCCACGGGAATTCATCTGGCGGGATATTCAATGTCCCTCTTTATGCGGAATGTACCCAACATATTGTTAAACATTTTAAACCCTCTTTTATAATTGGGCATTCCGTTGGAGGGATGGCAGCATTGTATTACCAATACCTGTATCCACAAAATTCAATTAAAAAGATTGTGACCATTGGAGCCCCTTCCGAGCTTTATGAACTTATGGTGCATTATCAAAATATTGTAGGATTCAATAAGAAGGTTTTAGAGTCATTAGACCTTTATTTTCAGGCCCATTTTGGCTATGGAATCAGGGATTTTTCCAGTTCCCAATTTGCACGGAAGATTCAAATAGACGGATTATTATTTCACGATATAGAAGATCCTATAACTCCTTATCACAACTCAGAAAAAGTACATGCAAACTGGAAGAACAGCAGACTAATAAGTACCCGTGGGTTAGGTCATTCCATGCATCAGGGCAAAGTAAATAATCAAATTATAGATTTTTTGAAATCAAAGAAAAGGACTAATTTTAGCCCATAAATCACTTCCTATGTCAACTATTTCACCATTTCACATCGCGATTCCTGTGCATAACCTGGATAAATGCCGAGTTTTTTACAGAGAAGTCCTTAATTGCGAGGAGGGCCGCAGCAGCGACCATTGGGTTGACTTCAATCTTTTTGGACATCAGTTAGTAATTCATTACAAGCCGAAGTCCAAAGAGGAGTTGCATTCTAATCCGGTGGATGGTAAAGATGTTCCGGTACCTCATTACGGGGTGGTATTGCCCTGGGCTACTTTTCAAACTTTTGCCAAAGAATTAGAAGCTAAGGGAATACAGTTTATTATTGAACCTTACATACGTTTTGAAGGCCAGGTTGGAGAACAAGCCACCATGTTTTTCTTAGACCCCGCTGGTAATGCTCTGGAGTTTAAGGCATTTAAAGATATGGGGCAGTTGTTTGCTAAATAGGCCAGCTTTTCTATTGCTTTTTTTTATACTTCTGCCATAACCAGATGATCAGCGCATATATTACCCCAAAAACTACTCCTCCTTTTAATTCATTAAAAATGGCATCCATAGAATAGTCTTTTCCTAAAATCACGGAAAATAAGGTGTAGAAAAAAATAGCGACCAGTACCTGGCTAGTAAATTTCTTTTTATCCATCTCCAATCTTTTTATTGTGACCATGCCCTGGGTATTCTGTCCCATCTGTGGTTTCTTAGTTCTTCGAAAAGTTCTTCTGGCAGCCCTATCCCATCACTGGTTCCAACATTAGATAATACATTTCTTTGTTTGCGCATACCCGGTATAATAGTGCTCACATCAGAATTCATTAAAATGAATCGCAATGCCATTTCGGCCATGGTCATTCCTTCAGGAACAAGTGGACGCAGTAAATCTGCCTTATCTGAACTACTATTTAAATTTTCAGGAACAAAGTAAGTGCCCCGCCAATCGCCCTCAGGAAAGGTAGTTTCCCTCGTAATATTCCCTGTTAAAGTACCTTCGTCAAAGGGAACCCTTGCAATAATAGCTATATCAAGGTCTTTACATAATGGAAATAAGACATCTTCCGGAGCCTGGTCAAAAATATTATATATTACCTGTACTGCATCAAACAATCCGGTTTTTAATGCACTTATCCCATTCTCCGGCTCCCATCTGTTTACACTTATTCCCATAGCAGCAATTTTACCCGCTTTTTTTAAATCCTCCACCGCTCTTTTCCACTCTTCCCTATCTGTCCAGCCGTCATCCCAGGTGTGAAACTGCATAAGGTCTATCTGTTCTAATCCTAAATTTTTCAGTGTTTTATGCGTATAATCAAAAATGTGTTCCGTTGGATATGATTCCTCAAATGAATACTCGGGTTTTGCCGGCCATTTAAAATTTTTTGGAGGAATTTTACTTGCCGTATAAAGTTTGGTATTTTTATGTCTGCGCAGGAGTTCCCCAAGTAGTCGCTCACTATGTCCCTCTCCATATCCCCATGCGGTATCAAAAAAGTTAACCCCATGTTCTGCCGCAAGATCTAAAGATTTTGCAGAAAGGATATCATCAGATTCAGTCCAGCCGCCCATTCCCCACATTCCATAACCAATTTCACTCACCTTCCAGTTTGTGCGCCCAAATAATCTGTAGTTCATAAGACCAGTATTTAACTCTTAAATATAGTGTTTTAGAAGAATACCCTTCCGCTCTTTATTAAAATTCGTGGAATAAACTTTTGAAAATTAGTATGCTCAAATAATCGGAAAAAGCACCATGTGATATCGCAATTAGCAATTAATACTCTAAATCAAAATCACAAGGTTTAACCTCTTTCCAAAAGATACTACGATCCATCGCTATCCTAACGGTACCTCTCCTTCAGGCTTTTCATCATATCCAGATACCTCTTCTTTACTTTTTCATTTGGTGAATGGCAGAGGTATATGCGGGTCCCATTTTCCCTGAAATAGGGATCATTGATTACCTTTTTAAGCTCCACTTCTTCGAAGTAAGTTGGAAGGAGGCTATCCGGATTAACAGTGTTACCCAAATCAGAATGAACATAAATCACATAATCTTTACTTATGTTATCTGGCGACCAGAAAACGAAACTGGCGTTAGGGGAAATTGGCTGCGAAATGTTGTGTTTTTTACCATAAAACATAATGGCCCCGGCCTGTCCGTAATGATAGCAGTAAATATGGCAATTGTCCCGATTTTCCTCACCCAGATCCAAATATATAGCACTTACGGCCTCTCCTATGGCCTTCCAGCCGGTCATGTCCGCCATATCCTGAGGCAGGTCGTGCTGTTCTCCGTCTTCCCATCTGAAAGCTCCCTTATTAAGGGCTTTTTCAAAAGAGATGAAAGGAATCCCATCAAAAGGCATTGAAAAATATAGCCCCAACGCCATGGAAGCAACCAGTGTTACAAATACCGGTTTCAGGTATCGCACAATATATTTTTGAGTAAAGTAGCCTCCAAAAACAAACAATATAGGGTATATTCCCAGAGTATAGTAAGGCTTCCCACTACCGGCCAGGAGAAGTACAAAAACCAATAGGTAGACATAAGCAAAAATGCGGTACTGTCTTTCCTTTTTATTAAAAAGTAAAATGAGTAGCGCACCAATCCAAAGAAATAAAGCCTGGGCATTCATCAACAACTGCTCTACTATAAATCCCAAAGGCTGAACATGAACAAGCTGGGTTCGTCTCAACTCTTCCATATGCTGTAAGACAGGCCAATTATTGCCATACTGCCAATAAAGATTTGGCGATATGATAAACAGCGCGATTAATATGGCATAAACAAAATAGTGCGACAAATATAACTTGCGATAACGCGAGAATAGCATTGAAAGCCCAAAGGAAGTATAAAGAAAAACGATGGAATATTTATTGAGAAAACCAAGGCCGAATACAATTCCAATCCATAGCCACATTTTCGGATCGCCAATGGAGATGAGCTTATAGAACAGATAGCCCGATAAAAGCCAAAAAAAATGGTTAAACGCAACAGGTTGAAAAAGAGTGTTTACATGTAAATAAGCCGGTGAGAAAATATAGGCAAGACAAGCCAGCGCTATTGCTATTTTTTTGCCTCCTAAGTCCCTGGTGAACATGCCAATAATAATGACATTGATTGCACCAATAAGGAAAGGGAAGAAACGAAGGCCAAATACGGTATTCCCGAATAATGTCGTAGCCACTTTTCCAATAACCGCAATAGACGGCGGCACGGCTACATATCCCCAAGCCAGGTGTTCACTCAAAGCATAGTATAAATAGGCATCTCTATGCAGCTCGTAATTATCAAAAGTGACTGCATGTACTATAAATTTAAGCAGAGCAAGGATAAGGATCATCAATCCTGTAGAAGTGACCCAAAATTTTAACTTGTTGACTGTCATGGTTGTTATGGTGAAAATAAAAATTTTCTAAGAGTCAATGCTAAAAAATATTAATGCTCTGGAAATCAGGGATAAAGCCAACTACTCAGATCAGCTCCGGGGGGAGCACTTTCTGCAATTCGTTCCATAATCTTAGGAACATACATGCTGTTATATCTTAACCTTGAAATATGGTTGGGTTCCTTTGGGTCACCATTCCAGCAGTGTTCTGCCCTGTCACCATATAAAACTTCGCCATCGTAATAAGGATTGGAGGTGTTTTCAAGGAATTCCTCCATTTTATAAACCGCGTTGTTTAAATAATAGTTATCCATATCCCCACAGTAAATATTAATTTTGCCTTTTAACTTCTCACCCAGTTTATCCCAGTCCCTCTCCAGAATATGGCGGAGGTCGTAATTCTCTTTCCAGTAATTTGCTACTTCAGGATTTATTATTCCAGTCTTTTTATCCCATATACGCTCAGGATATCCCTCTTTTCCCTGAGGGGAATAGGTGGCTTCCCAAATATCCCACTGTTGACCGGAGCGGGATTTATCTCCCAAAACCAATTCCAGATGATTCTCGTCACGTACGGTAGATTGAATCTGACCTAAATAGTCCCTATGAGCAGGCACTTCCAGCATTTTATGGTCACTCTTGTAATAATACGCATTTTCATCTTCGTAAATATTGGTAAGGACATAGGCACTAAAATCAATTGGATCCGGACAAGCTGCAAAACACCCGTTATACTCTTCCGGGTATTTAACCTGAACCGCCAATGCCTCCCAGCCTCCAGTAGATCCTCCGTATAAAAAACGAGACCAGCCTTCGCCTAAGCCACGGAATTCTTTTTCAATATACGGAATGAGCTCATGGGTTATAGCATCGCCATAAGGGCCCTGACTGGCAGAATTTACGGCATATGAATCGTCATAATAAGGAGTAGGATGTTGTATTTCAATAATCAGAAACCTCGGAAAATCAGGTTCGTTCCATCTTTTATAAAAATCGTAGGCTTCTTGTTGCTGTATGATATTATAACCTGAAACCTTAAAGCGCGCTGCATAATCCGGTTCCAGATTTGGATCCGGAGGAACCGTTCTGAACCCCCCAAAATCATTTGGAAAGTGCCCGTGGAAGATCATTAGCGGATATTTTGCTTCCGGATGTTCCTGAAACCCTTTGGGCAGAAGTATATGAGCTCCTAAATATATGTCCCTTCCCCAAAATTCTGAAAGTTTTTCGGAACGCATCTTAATGTGTTTTATCCATTCTGTATCTTCAGCTTCTTCAATAGGTGGAATCACCTGATCCATAACGACGGATATTTCCAAATTACCATTTTCTGGCATTGTTGCCTTAAATGGTTTACTGTACAAATTACCGGGAGACCTGTTCCATTTCTGTCCTTCTCCATTATCCATGGGTAATTTTACCGTATGACCAGTACTTAAATTAAAGGTGTCATAGATATGTAATAAGGCCTGCACCCAATATTCACCTGGTGGTAATTCTGCTAAACCGGCGTATGGAAATCCATGGCCTGCCGTATCAAAAG
>NZ_JBATGR010000496.1:0-2612 GCF_049665975.1 Eudoraea sp. | reverse complement strand
GATGTGGAACCAGGCACGAACCCGGGGTTTCTTTATCAGCAGAACACCCTTAGGGATGCTCTTGTAGCTGCCCTGGGACTGAATATTTTTAATAATCATGCCCGACGCATCAAGATGGCAAATATTGCTCAAACTGTAAATGTCTTGCAAGCCATGATCCTTACCCGGGAGAATCAAATGGTAAAGACCCCTACTTTCTATGTGTTCAAGATGTACAAGGTACATCAGGATGCAATACATCTGCCAACTGAAGTAGCTTCTCAAAATTATGAAAATGAAAATGGTCAAATACCCGCTTTGTCGGTTTCGGCTTCGAGGGATAAGAATGAAAATGTAAATATTACCATTGCCAATGTAGATCCCAATAGGAATTTGCCAACCTCTATTGAAATTCCTGGAATGGAAAATTGGGGCACGATCACTGCCAGTATTATTACTTCTGACAAAATGAACGCACTAAATGATTTTGGTAAAGAGGAGCAGATTCATATTCAAAAGTTTTCGGATTACAAAAAAAATCAGTCAGGGATTCAGGTAAATATACCTTCAAAATCAGTGGTATCACTAAGTGTTAGCAGCAATTAATTTTAATTAGAATAAAGCTATATCTAATGAAAATCTCAAAACTATATTACCTACTTCTAAGCTGTACTATTTTAGCGATTAATGCGGTACAAGCCCAGAACCAAATAGGAATTTTTGATAACAACAGCGATATCGGCGATTGTAGGATAAAAGGTTTTTCAGAATATTCTGTAGAAAATCAAACCTATAAAATTGGTGGCTCAGGAACCAATATGTGGTTTGGGAAGGATGATTTTCAATATTTATGGACCACGATCCAGGGCGATTTTATTCTTAGGGCTGAAGTGAAGTTTTTGGGAACCGGAATAGATCCACATAGAAAGGTTGGATGGATAGTCAAAAACAATTTAGATGCAAATTCAAAACACGTGAATGCCACTACGCATGGAGATGGTCTTACCAGCTTGCAATACCGCAGAGAAATAGGAGGGGAAACCAGCGAAGTGATTTCTTCAGATACTTTTCCGGATGTTATTCAATTGGAAAGAAGCGGTAACACCTATATCATGTCTACAGCCAAATATGGGAAAGAATTTACAAGTGTGGAATTAAAGGATATGGAACTGAACAAGGCTGTTTACATCGGAATTTATATTTGCTCTCATAATCCGGAGGTAATGGAAACAGCAGAATATAGAAACGTTAGAATTATCAGGCCGGTTGATCCGGATTTCACACCCTATCGCGATTATCTCGGCAGCAACCTGGAAATTATGGATGTCGTTACCGGGCATCGTAAGATTATCTATAAATCTGCACATTCCATTCAGGCGCCTAACTGGACAACCGACGGAAAGAGATTAATATACAATTCCAAAGGGCATTTGTATAATTACGAAATTTCTTCCAATACTATTTCACCCTTGAATACGGGTTTTGCCATAAATAACAATAATGACCATGTCCTCACATTTGATGGTACACTTTTGGGGATTAGCAATCATAATCCGGATGATGGCAGAACCTCTGCTTTGTATTACTTACCTGCCGAAGGGGATTCTATACCGAAAATGGTCACAAAACCAGGAGTAGGGGCATCATATTTACATGGTTGGTCACCTGATAATAAAAAAATGGTGTTTACCGGTAATCGAAATGGAGCGTATGATATTTACACCATCGATATAGATTCCGGTAAAGAACATCAGCTTACCTATCAACCTACTTTGGATGATGGACCTGAGTATAGTCCTGATGGTGAAACCATTTTTTTTAATTCTACCCGTTCCGGTAAAATGAAACTTTGGAAAATGAAAGCAAATGGCGAAGATCAGACGCAGTTGACTTTTGACGAATACAACGATTGGTTTCCGCATATCAGCCCGGATAAAAAATGGATTGCCTTTATTTCCTTTCCCAAGGATATAGACCCCGCTGATCATCCGTTTTACAAGCATTGTTTATTGCGTATAATGCCATACGAAGGAGGAACACCAAAGGTAATTGCATACATCTATGGCGGACAAGGTTCTATTAATGTACCAAGCTGGTCTCCGGATAGTAAAAAAATAACATTCGTAACCAATACCAAATTATAACTTTGGTTTAGGTAATAACTTCAGTTCTTTTTGCAAATATTACTTAGGATGTTAACACACAACATGTCTGGGATATCCTTAGCAACCTAAAATTCTCTTTAATTTTTTCTCTTAGGCATTACCAGGCTATCTGCCGGATAGTTTTCTTTTAGATAGTTCATTTGATTTTTTGCCCAAACTATAATCTTTTGCCTTTGATCTTCTGAAAGATCAGCTTCTTTATGTAAACCTAAATTGGTATAAGAGGGTAATGGCATTTCTTTCTCATCTACCATTTCAATAATTTCTTCAAATTTATGATTCTGAATGGCTATGGGCATTTTGACAAAAGTTGAGAAATTTAAATGTTTCTTCCCATCTATCACATGATCATTAAGCCACCATGCTACCGGTTGTACATTTGCGTACCATGGGTATTCCGTTTTATTGGAATGACAGTCATTGCAGGAAAACTGTAATAATTGGTTTACATCATCGGGATCCTCATAT
>NZ_JBATGR010000495.1:0-1668 GCF_049665975.1 Eudoraea sp. | reverse complement strand
GATGAATACATCTACTGGCAGAAAGCTGGCAGAAAAACGACACAACTTTATGCTTAGTTACCTGGACCAATTCTATCAGGAATGGAAAGGTTTAAAATGAGATCATTATCATTTAATTCCATTATTTTTAATAATTAATGATCTGCCTTAGTTATTCCAGGATACGTCCTATTTTTTTGTATATTCTGTCCTTATTTTAAAATCATACTCCACTATGAAAAGAAGAAGTTTTGTCAAAAAAGTAGCTGCGTCTTCTACTGCTTTTTCAATTGTCCCCAGCTTTGTTTTAGGAAAAGGACATGTGCCTCCAAGTGATACCTTATATGTCTCGGCCTTTGGTGTGGGTGGCCGTGGAGCAGGGGTTATGAACGGTCTTGATAAGACAAATAAAGTAAAGTATGTTACCTTATGTGATGTAGATGACCGCAGAGCAGCAAAGAGTTATAAAAAATACCCGGATGCAAAACGCTACAAAGATTTCAGAAAAGTATTTGACCATCATTTGAATGAAATAGATGCCATAATGGTTGCTACCCCCGATCACACTCACGCAGCTATTGCCTTGCCTTTTATGCGTGAAAAAAAACATGCCTATGTAGAAAAACCATTAACCCACAATATTGGGGAGGCTCGTTTAATGACTCAAATTGCCCGGGAAAATAGTATAGTTACCCAAATGGGAAACCAGGGTGCTTCCAGTGATGGAAGCCGCGAAGCCAAAGAATGGATAAAATCTGGAGTAATTGGCAAGGTAGAAAGAGTTGATTGCTGGACAAACAGGCCGGTATGGCCACAGGGAGTTCCGGTACCAACCGAGGTAGATCCCATTCCTAAAGGCCTTGATTGGGATTTATGGTTGGGTCCTGCGGCAATGCGTGATTATAATGAATCCTATCTTCCTTTTAAATGGCGTGGCTGGTGGGATTTTGGAACCGGGGCATTAGGCGATATGGGTTGTCATATCATGGAAACCCCTTTTGGAGTGTTAGATCTTGGGTATCCCACAGAGGCTGAAGCCAGTTGTACTACGAATTGGGTAGGCGATTTTATAGAGGCTGATTATAGTGAATCCTGTCCTGCTTCTTCTTTGGTTAGACTTAAATTTAATACCGCTGAGCATGGTGATATTGCATTAAACTGGTATGATGGCGGAATGATGCCAGATCTGCCAGATGAACTAAAAGATGATGAAAAAATTGGTGATACGGGGGGCGGAACCGTGTTTTATGGAACCAAGGGAATTTTAGTTTGCGACACATATTCCAGAAATGCCCGGTTGTTACCTTCTGAGAGAATGCAACAGATAAATCCACCTGAACCTTATTTAAAAAGAATAACAGGTGATACTGGTGGTCATCAAAGCAATTGGGTGGAAGCATGTTTAAACGGTTCAGAAACCTCCTCGGATTTTAAGCGTTCCGGACCTTTAACAGAGGCTGTTTTAATGGGGAACCTGGCTATCAAGTCTTTTCAGTATAAAGAACCAAAAGAAATTGGCCGCGGATTTACATATCCGGGTAGACGAAAAATACTTTGGGATGGAAAGAATATGAGAGTAACAAATTACGAGAAGGCCAACGAATGGGTTAAAGGCTCTTATCGTAAGGGATGGGAACTAAGTTAAACTAAGGTTTATCCTGTTTTATTTCTGAAGAATCGCAGAGAATT
>NZ_JBATGR010000494.1:0-3552 GCF_049665975.1 Eudoraea sp. | reverse complement strand
TCAGTAGATTACATGGAAGGGATGGATGAGGTAAACCTTTCAATGGGTCATGAGGAAGTTTCAGCTGCGGTCACTGGTAAAGCCCTAACTTTATCAATGGATTGTAAGACCTGTCATAAAGTGAATGAGACTTCTATTGGGCCAACGTATAAACAAATTGCAGAAAAATACATAGATGACAACAATATGGTTAGTTATTTGATGGGTAAAATTAAATCTGGTGGTAATGGTGTCTGGGGCGAAGTGACCATGCCGGCACATCCAAACATTACTAATGCAGAATCCGGGCAAATTGTTGCGTATATTAAATCGTTGATGGAAGAAAGTACTGTGAAAAAATCACTTCCTGCTAAAGGTACAATCGTACCTGAACCAACCCCGGGGGCTAACGTATTTGTGCTTACAGCCAGTTATACTGATGCCGGAAAAGGAGAAGCCAAACCACTAACTGGTTTAGAAAGGGTTTATTTAATGGGTAGTACTGTTCCTTTTTCAGGTAAAACCAAAACAGAAGGATTTACGCCTGTATCGTATGGTGGAATGGATTTACTTGTGATTCCCTCAAAACAAGCTTGGTTTGCACTTGAAAACATCGACTTAAAGGGGGTAAAGACCGTTTATATAGCCATTGGTGGACAAGAGCTACCTAAGTCCGGTCTGGATTTTGAAATGCGTTTAAATGCCCCGGATGGTAAATTATTGGGAAAGGGAAGTATGCCTAAACCCGATTCAGGACAATCGAGCGGTATGGTAGCAATTCGGCTCAGTTCAGAATTTGATGTTAAAGCTGAAGAGGCCTATTTTGTTTATATACCTAAAGACGAGGAGGAGAAAAGATCTGGTATTGCCGTTGCATTAAACGTTAGATTTACCGCCAATTAATTAGTTCTGAGAACATCAATCAAGTCGGAGTTAAGTACTATTAACAGCGTATTCTTAACTCCGATTTATTTTAAACTGGATCTCAATGGATTTAGTCAGATAGGTTTTTTACCAGAATATAAAAGTTCTCATCTACCAGAACTTCATTTGAGCCCTTATTATTCAAATTTTCTGTTTGCCATTCAGCCTTGGGAAAAAGCCATTGCTCATGATCATTGACCTTAATACGAACTGGCATGTCAAAATCCCTGACAATATTTGTATACCTGTATTTTATGGCGTTGTTCTGCAGACTAAATTCCAAAACAGGTATTTGCGTTGTACGTAGATATTGATTGAAAAATGCAGTGAGATCTATTTTTGTTTGTTCAGATAGATAGTTTTCTATTTGGTTGGTGGTAACTGTCTGATGATAAAATTCTTTATTTAATCCACGCAGAATTTGCCGCCATTTTTCATCATCTTCCAGGAGTTGTCTAAGTGTATGCAGCATATTTGCGCCTTTATAATACATGTCCCCGGATCCCTTATAATTAACGCCATATATACCAATAATAGGGCGGTCGTTTCTAATTCTGCTTCGGGTCCCAATAACATATTCTGCAGAAGCTTCAGGGCCAAAATAATAATCCAAATAAAGGTTTTCGGAATAGGCTGTAAAACTTTCATGAATCCACATATCCGCAATATCTTTATAGGTAATATTATTGGCGAACCATTCATGACCAGATTCATGAATAATTATAAAATCGAATTTTAGTCCCCAACCACTCCCCGAAAGGTCCGTACCCAGATATCCATTTTGGTATTTATTGCCATAAGTTACTGAACTCTGATGTTCCATTCCTAAATAAGGTACTTCAACTAATTTAAATCCATCTTCATAAAAAGGGTAGGGGCCAAACCAATGTTCAAAGGCTTCCATCATCAAACCAGCTTGCTTGAATTGTTTTTCGGCCAAATCGAGATTATCTCTTAAGACGTAATAGTCCATGCTCAAGGGTCCATTTTCTCCTTCAAAGATTTCTCCGAAATAAACATAATCTCCTATGTTTACGTTTACACCGTAATTATTGATAGGATTAGCCACAAACCAATGGTAAGTTTTAGAATTCGGGCCTTCTTCAATTTCTCTTAAACGACCATTGGAAACATCCATAAGATTTTTTGGCACAGTGACGTTTATAGCCATACTATCCACTTCATCATACATATGGTCCTTGTTGGGCCACCAGACACTGGCTCCAAGACCCTGACAGGAAGTTGCAACAAATGGATTGCCATTTTGATCTGTACTCCAGGAGAACCCTCCATCCCATGGAGCATTATCAGCTTCTTTAGGACGCCCCAAATAGTTTACGATTAGTTCATTGTATTCGCCAATTTTTTGTGGCTTTAAAAGAGTAACCCAATGTGCATTTCCTATGGAATTAAAAACGAGATCATAACCGTCCTGAGTAATTTTAGTTATAGTCAGCGGGGATTGCAAGTCTATTTGAATAACCTGATTTTCACTTAATACTTTGTATCTGATGGTATTGCGTCCCGAAATATACCTTTCCTCCGGATTAACCTCAATGTCCAGGTTGTAATAACTTAAATCCCACCACGCTCTTTCATCAGTAATGCTTCCTCTAAGTGTGTCTTGTGCTGTAAAAATTGGTGCCTGGCAGTAAACAGGTAAAACTATGAGCAGTATGCAGATCTGAAGTAAAAATCTAATCATTTTAATAAATTTATTAACAATACCTTTTTAAATAGTTACTCTATTAAGACACCTTTAGTTGAAACGGTTTTTAAATTTACTTTCTTCTTTCAACTTTTTTTCGGGTACTGATTAAAAGGAGCACGGCACTTTGAGTATTTTTTTATTAAGATAAGAACTAATAAATTAAAGGTCCCTTTCCAGGAGAAAAGCATAATCACTTTCCTTAAGAATAGATAAAAAGTCATTTGTATTTAAAAGTTCAAATACGGCCTTCTCTTTATCTGCAGCAAGTTGGTAATATGATTTAGAAATCAGGTATCCCACCGTATATCCCAGATCATGAGGCCTGTCGTTAATTGCACCTCCATTATACAACCATTTGGAATTGTCATCAGAAAATAAATCATTTTTAAGCTCATTCATTATTCTCTGCTCATTTTCTTTATCACCAAGATATATAAGATTGGAATTCTTTAATTCTACCCCCGAACATAATTCCACCAGAAAATCACATACACCTTCACTAATAACCTGGGCAAGCACTGTTTCACTATTTTCAGTATCCTGATAATTTTGTTGAAAGTGCATTAATTCATGTATTGTAAGTCCGGGAAGGTCTGAAATCTTCATGATAGCTTCCTTTTGCCAATTGGTTAAGCCAGTCGTGGGCATTGCGTCAGATTTGCCGTACATATCACCTCCTACAAACATACCCATTTCGGTGGCTGTTCCACCAGAGTTTAAAATACCCGGAACCACATATACTTTTGGAAAAACGGCTTTTGGATAAATATTTTTAAAACTTCGCATCCATCCGGCAGTTTTCGATTTTAATGTGTTTATGCTATCCGCATTAAACTGATTTTTTAAGTATTGGAAGTAATCGGGTGAGGCATTAATCATTTGCCCATACATATTGTTCAAATTTATGTATCTAACTACATAAAAATCACGTAACTCTC
>NZ_JBATGR010000493.1:0-1691 GCF_049665975.1 Eudoraea sp. | reverse complement strand
ATATTTCGCAGCGCATTCATATAGTACAACACAGTAAATGGAATGAAGATGTTACATCACCTGCCAGTCTGGATTATGTGAAGAAAAACACTGATTATCAAAAAATACCCGATGGCAATCAGGTTGGGAATGGTACACCCGGATTTAGATCTTCCAAAATAACCAAATGGAAAGAGAAAATAAGCAATCCTAAATTAATTGAAACCTGGCAATTAGCAATTGATTTATCAAACAGATATAATGGGAAGGAGGGACGTTATCTTAATGAGGCAATTGCTGCGGGCGGATTAGACTTCTCAGACCTTTCTGAAGTTTGTTGGATTTTAGGGTTGCAGGACATAAAGGACACTGAACATTTTTTTGACCTTTATTCCAATTAAAAGCTTATGCGCTATTAGTTAAAGAATAGATAGACATCAATTATAAGAGATTATACTTCTTTTATGGAAATAGAATAAGTTATTAGTTTGTTGGGATTCGTAATTTATAATTTCCTTTTGGTGTTACCCCTAAATAATCGGTTTTCATTCGAATTTATTATCTTTCCGATGGGCTGCTAAAAGCACCTTAATTAATTGAACTACTGACATACAAACCATTGACCATCTCATAAATCTACCAAATGCATCAAAACATTCTTAAAACCTTTCTGTTTGCTTTACTATTTATCTCTTTAAGCACCTTCGCACAAAACAAAAACAACTCTTCTTCAGAAAGCGCTCCGCTGGACCCTTCTTTTTATGAAGGATTGGAATGGCGAAATATTGGCCCCAATCGCGGGGGTAGATCCTTAGGTTCTGCTGGTAGCCCTGGCAGGCCCAACGAATACTATTTTGGTGCTACCGGGGGAGGTTTATGGAAAACTACAGACGGGGGAAATGAATGGAAGGCAGTTACCGATGGACAAGTGACCAGTTCCTCTGTAGGAGCGGTAGCGATAGCCGAAACCAATCCTGATATTGTCTATATTGGGATGGGAGAAGTACAATTAAGAGGCAGTATCACTCAGGGCGACGGGGTATACAAAACTGTAGACGGTGGTAAAACCTGGCGACACCTGGGGCTTAAAGAAACTCAGGCAGTAGCCCGTATAAGAATTCACCCTATAAATCCAGACATCGTATATGTTGCCGCTCTGGGGCATCCTTATGGCGACAATGAAGAACGTGGTGTGTTTCGTTCTACCAATGGCGGAAATAGCTGGGAAAAAGTCTTGTATGCAGGTCCAAAAGCGGGTGCCGTAGACCTTATAATTGATCGAAATAACCCTAAAGTTTTATATGCCAGTACGTGGCAGGTATATCGCAAAGCATGGAAAATGTGGGGTGGCGGTGGCGAGAGTAAATTATGGAAATCCACAGATAGCGGGGATACCTGGACAGAACTTAGTTCTAATCCTGGGATGCCTGCGGGACCTATCGGAAAAATTGGGGTTACCGTTTCTCCGGTAGATTCCAACAGAGTATGGGCAATTGTAGAAGCTAATGAAGGTGGCGTTTTTAGATCTGAGGATGCCGGCCTAACCTGGGAACGCACTAATGACGAACGTAAACAGAGACAACGTGCCTTTTACTATTCCAGAATTTACGCTGATCCCTGGGATAAGGAAACGGTGTACTGCCTCAATACCGGGTTTTACAAATCTACGGATGGAGGAAAAACCTTTGATACCACTATTAAAGTGCCACATG
>NZ_JBATGR010000492.1:0-4439 GCF_049665975.1 Eudoraea sp. | reverse complement strand
GATGTATATATCCAAATCCAAATCGCCAATCCACATTTGTGCCCTTTAGGAAATCATAATATAATAATGACCGGAATGACCAATTTAGTTTTGTGCTGATTCCTTTGTTAAATGGATTGGAAACAGGATCAAATTGTCTATTCATATATGATAGCCCATACCCTGTAAGAAGGTTCCATCTATTTGTTTTTTTTGGAAAAAGTCTCATTTCCAAATAAGGCATAAGGGTAATGGCCTGTCCTATACTTTCCGTATTTCCAAAGTCGGTAATCCCAATTAAAATACCTGTCGTTGGTTGGTTTAGGCGTCTTGTCCATTCTGTATTGTTAGCTAAATGAGAGGTTCCGTAGCTAAAAAATAATCCTTTTTGCAATTTTGTGTTTGGGAAATTGGCGTTTGAATTAAATGTCTTACCCAATGTCAGTTCAACACTTATACTTTTTTTATTTTTTATACTGTCTTTTGTCTGCTGGCCAAAAGAAAATAAAGAAGCCAATAATAAAAAGGCAACGGGTTTAAATAAAAGGCTGGGGATAAAGCTAAAGTGTTTAATTATTGAATGAATGATTTGTGAAATAATAAGTACAAGTTCCTTTTGCTGGTCTTTATTTGCATTAATCACTAAATCCATGAGAGTATTGGGAAAATGGCAGACTGCCTTAAAAGTCAAGACTTATTTAAGGCCTTTGCAATTGCTTTTTCGGCCAAAGGAGCCATTAATTCATAGCCTTTTTTATTAGGGTGAACCCCATCACTACCAAGATCTTCCTTTAGTCCATTCTTGCCATCAGTCATTGCGGTAAAATAGTCGAGATAAACAAAACCTTTACTACCGGCATAGCTTTTTATTATTTTATTTAGTGCCGGGATTTTTTCATTTGGCATAAGACCTTTGCGCCAGGGATAATCATAAGCAGGTAATACAGAGCATAATACTACTTTTATGCCATTGGCGTCTGCCAATTCTGCCATCGACATTACATTATCTGCAATCATTTGTAAGGTTGATGGTCCTGTGTTACCCGCAATGTCATTGGTTCCCGCAAGAATAACCACTACTTTAGGTTTTAGATCAATTACATCCTGCCTGAAGCGTACCAACATTTGAGGGGTTGTTTGACCACTAATACCTCTATTAACGTAGGGCTTGTCTTTAAAAAATTGCGGCTGATGATTGCTCCAGCCTATTGTAATAGAATTGCCCATAAAAACTACACGGTCTTCATTGTTTGCGGGCATAGATAATTCGTTATTGGCTTTTTCAAAATGAGCTAGTTGGGCCCAATCCTGTGCACTCAGTAAAGAATACATAAAGAAGAGAACGACAACTAATAAAATATTTATTTTGTTCAAAGTCATAATGGACAGCTATATTTTGCTTGAAAAGATACAAAATGCACGAAACATTCCTAATTAAAGATCAATTATTCAGCGTCTAGTTTTTTCAGAAATATTTTTCAAACAAAAAACCCTGCAATTTATAAAATGCAGGGTTTTTAATCTTTAGTTCGTTTCGTTTATTCACATTGTACATCATCACCATTGGCATCCCAACAGTGCCATTCTTCATCTTGAAAATAATCTACAGCCCGTACTCTTCCAAGGTAAGTGTCTCTGCTCCATTCTATTCTTATGTCACTAAAAACTTCTGTATTTTCATCGTAGGCATGTGCGTCAAAATAGGCATTCAATGGACCATCCTGAAGACCATATTCTAAATAACTATCCTTGAACAAATCATCATTTTCTTGTTCATCCAGTTCTCTTACCCAGGTATATCTGATATTACCAATTTCGTCATTTGAACGCTCCCAGTCAATCCTTAACATCGCCAAAGGTTTTTCAGGGCTTTCGTTTAATATCCAATGGCCGCTATTTCCATCCATGTTAGAACTACCAGAAAACCAAAGGAATTCTCCAAAGGCTCCAATTCCCACCTTTGTAATGTACATGTTCCACAGAACTTCTTCTCCGGTAACCTCCCCGGTAAGACGTGCTGTATATTCACTTGTAAATCCGTCTACACTATAGGTCCATTGCCACAAATTATCACCTAAATCTACTGGTGAATGGGCGAATGAAGATTTGAAAGACGCTACAGGTACTGCTAAGGATGTAAAAAGCGCAGTATTCCAGACTCCTACGACAAGTCTTGAAAATACCCAATTTCCATTGGGCTCCTTGTTATCATATACCAGGGCCGTACTTTTTCCTGCATTTGAATTATCAGCAAAATCGCCAAAATCTATTACCATAGATTCATAGGGTGGTAATGCCAGATTGTTATCCAAATCTGTGTCATCATCAGAGTTCTCACAGGAAGCTGTAAAAACGAGTGCGAAAACCAGTAATATGCCATATACTCTCCAATTATTCATAACTCTATTATTTTTGTTTATTAATTACATTGTTATGTTCTTTTAACGCTTAAGTTGTTATAAAAGTGTGGTAGAATAAGTAGTTTATCGAAAATTTTGAAGCAAAATTTATAAATAAGCGGAGATTAATTCAGAAGGAATCTCAATTTCAATTTCGGTCAAGACAATAAAAATCAATTGCTATGTCTTGAAGGAATTTAGTAGTTTATGTTTTGAAATCTAATATTTGGCTGATTTTCCTTTTGCAACAGTCTTTTCAATAAATAATCTAATGTCTGAGTTGGCTTTTTCCAAATCTTCTTTGCGCAGGTACATCATATGACCACTTCGATAACCTTTAAATTGAAAACGATCTCTCATACGACCACTGGGATCTACCTGCCACATGGTGTATTTGGCATTGAAATACGTGGTGGCGCCGTCATAATATCCGGACTGGACCAATACATGCAGATATGGGTTCTGTGCCATGGCCTGCCTCAGATTATCTCTTGTATCATCCTCTTTATTATCCCAAGGGCGTACAGGGCCAAACATATTATATTTGATATCTGTTTTAAACTGAAGTTCTTCTTGAAGATAATAGTTTATTGCTGGTGTGAAGCTATGTAACCAGGAAGTCAGTTCGGAGTTATAATCTGGTTCACTTCCTGAAATTTGCTTATCCAGTCCTAAGTATCTGCTATCCAACCTTCCAATAGTATAACCACTTTTGTCTCTTAATAGTGCTTTCCAGAAATAAGAAGTAGGCACATCAAGATTATGATCTAAAATTTCCTTTTTTGTAAGGCCAGAGTAATAGGCCATTTTCTCAGCAACAGAATTCTTCTCAGAATCACTTATAAATCCTCCTTTGGCAATTGCAGGTATCACGGTATTAATTGTATAAGACTCAGATTCTGGCAATATATCCAAAAGATCTTTCTGTTGAAGATCATTTCCCAAAGCTTTTTGGTACCAGGCTGCCGCTGTATAATAAGGTAAATTTAAGGCACTGCTTACAGGGCCACCAACACGAATTACTTTATAATCCGCCGGAGAAACCATAATAACACCGTTTAAATACATCCATTGCTGGTTTTGAAGTGCAAGCGCCAATCCCATCACTCTGGTGCCTCCATAACTTTCACCAATAATATATTTAGGAGAGCTCCATCTGTTATTGCGGGTGACAAAAGTATTCAGCCATTCTGCCAGATACTTTATATCGGCATTAATACCAAAAAATTTACTGCGGTCCACTTCTTTTCCACTTTCGGGAATGGTCCGGGAATAACCTGTATTGGCCGGATTTACATAGACTATATCTGTAACATCTAAAATAGAATAAGGGTTTTGCTTTACTCCGTAAGGCTGGACGGGATAGCCTTCGTCGTCAATTTTTAGAATCCGAGGTCCTGTATATGCCAAATGCATCCAAACTGAGCCAGACCCTGGCCCGCCGTTAAAAGATATGAGCAATGGGCGACTTGCTCTATTTTTTACATTGTTTCGGGTATAATAGGTGTAATGCAATGAAGCAATAGGCTCTCCTAATTCGTCCCAGACTGGTTGCGTACCGGTTTTTGCGGTATATGTAAATGCAGCGCCATTAACCGTGACACTGTGTTGTGTAGTAACTACCGTATCTATTGGTAATTTACGGTTTTGAGATAATGAAATATTAAGGCTTAGTATTAAAAGAGAGAACAGAAATAATCTTTGCATTCTTGAGTGGTTTTAGAAAGCCCTAAAATATGGAATTTGGCGGATAAATCTTATTATCCTAAAAATTAAGATCAAAAAGCATAGAAATTTGTTCACTATCTTTAAATTTATCTTAGAAAAATGATTTCTAACATCTAATTCGGTGAACATGAAAAATATTTCCAGAAGATCCTTTAATAAAACATTATCTAAAGGAATTGGTGGAGTTACTCTCCTTAGTGGAATGCCCTTGGCTTGTGCAATGGGTGAGCAAAAACAGGAAAAAAAGAAATTAGGCGTAGCATTGGTAGGATTGGGAAGCTATAGTACCTATCAATTAGCACCTTCTTTAGTAGATTGTGAACTATGTTATTT
>NZ_JBATGR010000491.1:0-2481 GCF_049665975.1 Eudoraea sp. | reverse complement strand
AGATTATATCTGGACAATGAGGCAACATTAGTGAACCCTGAAGAAGTAGCCAAAGTAAGATCTGAGAGTGAAAACCATCAAGGTTCATATCAATACAATGAGCTTTTGTCGTCTGTTCCCCAAACTTTAACCCCTATCGAAGACTGGAAGGTTACGGCGAGCCATTCTGCCCCTACCAGAATAGGAGGTACTGCATCACCTTTGGGTGCTTTTAATTTTGAAGGCTGGACCACAGGGGAAAATCAAAAAAAGGGAATGTGGTATCAGATAGAATTTCCAGATGTTACCACCATAACTGAAATACATTTTAATTCTCCTTCCAAACGACGGGGAAATTATCGTGATCGTATACCGCCATTCCAGACTTATCCAAGATTCTATGAGTTACAAATTTCATCTGATGGTGCAAATTGGAATACAATTAAAGAGGGAAAATGTGATAACCCAGATACAATTCTAACTTTTGAACCAAATAAAACCAAATTCTTACGTATTGTCTTAACTGATAATTTAGAAGAAGAGGGAGAAATTCCGTGGTCAATGCGACAAATGAAGATATTCGGTTTACTCCAAAATGAGAAGTTGATAAATTAAAAGAACACCTAACGAACAACATTATGGAAAATAGCAAAAGTAATTTTAGCAGAAGAAGGTTTATAGGAACATCCGCTACTTTTGTAGCCGGTGCGACAATTAGCGGTCCTTCACTTTTTGCTGCACCTTCAATGTTAAAATTTCCTGAAAAGCCAAATTCAATCATAAATGGCGTACAGATTGGTGTAATAACATATTCTTTTAGGAGCATGCCAGATCAAAGTGCGGAGGCCACGTTAAAGTGCATACTGGATTGCGGTATCAATGCCATTGAACTTATGGGAGATCCGGCTGAGATCTATGCCGGAAAACCTGAAAATCCTGTTGATCGACGAGCCTATTTCACGCTTTTGAGATCTAAACGCAAAGGAGAAGACCTGAGTGATGAACAGCAAAAAGAAATGGCAGAAATGCAGGAAAAAATAGCGGCTTATACTAAAGTAGTTGCTCAATGGCGTTCAACGGTATCCATGGATAAATTTGAGGAACTACGAAAGATGTATAATGATGCTGGTGTTACTATTTATGCCTTTAAACCCAGGGCCTTTGGAAAGGACAATACGGATGCAGAAATTGACTGGGGAATGCGGGCAGCTAAAACCTTGGGGGCAAGTCATGTAACATTGGAACACCCTGGCGATGATGTCCATACCCAAAAACTAGGAGATATGGCCAAAAAACACGGTATTTTTGTGGCCTACCATGGTCACGAACAACAGACACCCACTTTTTGGGATACGGCCTTAAAACAATCGAAGCACAACGCATTGAATCTGGATTTGGGGCATTATGTAGCCGCTGGAAATACAGATTCGCTTGAAATTATAAAAAGTAAACACAACCGTATAATGAGTATGCATACAAAAGATCGTCAAACACCCGAGCACGGAAAAGGAAATGTTCCCTGGGGAACCGGAGATACACCAATTAGCCAGGCACTGCAACTAATGAGAGATAACAATTATAAATTTCCGGCTACCATAGAACTGGAATACAACATTCCTGAAGGTTCAAATGCTATAGAGGAAGTTAAAAAGTGTCTGAAGTATTGTGAAAAGTCCCTGAGCTAAAATTTTTCTTCAAAATTCCTTTTCATTCTTTTATAGGGGCTTTTACCCATTTAGTATAAGTCGGTAAAATTAATCTCTTGGAGGTTACCCAACCTTTTGGGTTCAGAGCATATTTTACAATTTCAGGAAAGATAAAGGTTTACCAATCCTTCAGGGGTGGTCACATAAAGTGTCTTATTAGACCTGTCAACCTTGTTTATAATATTATCTGCCACCGGAATTAGCAATTGCTTATCATCCTTTTCTACCTCCAATAGAGCCTGGGCAACAGAATCATTTACTCCTGTAATAAGTCCAATATTTCCATATTCCTTATCCATAACCGTAAACCCGATAATTTCGTGGTAATAGAACTTTTTCCCGGAAAGTTTGGGCAGGAATTCCAAGGGGAGATACAAATGAGACCCTATGATCCGATCTGCATCGCTCTCACTGGAAATTTCTTCAAATCGAATGCGCAACAGATTCGATTTATGCAGGTAGCACTTTTCAATAAAAAATGGAACCAGATTGTTTCCTAATGAAACAAAAACTGATTCCATGTTTTCGTATAAGCCGGGCTCATCGGTATCTAGTTTCACAAGTACCTCACCCTTAAAACTATGTTTTGAAACGATCTTGCCCAGGTAGAAACAATCTTCCTTTTGCATTTCGTTCTAAAAATTATTCTTTCTTTTCAGAAGCAGCAGGCTTTTCTTCCGTGTCACCTACTGTGGTAGCATCTTCTGCTTTAGCAGGAGCAGCCTCTTTGGCAACTTCCTCTTCAACAACCGCTGCAGTTTCCTCTGCAACCTCTTCGGCAGCAGGAGCAACTTCC
>NZ_JBATGR010000490.1:0-1772 GCF_049665975.1 Eudoraea sp. | reverse complement strand
ATATTTGATTCCGTAGATGCTTTTGCTTCTTCTTTTTTAGCTTCCTGATTACAGCTAAAAGTCAGCAAAATGGCCATGGCCATCAGGTAACTCAGCATCGATTGTTTAAATTTAAAATTTTTCATGTTTACAGTGTTTACAGTGTTTACAGTGTTTAAAAATTAATTAATAATTATTGCGTATTATTATTTTTATTTGCTCCTGTAAGGGCATTGGTTACAAAAGTTAAGTTGAGCATTAAGGCATCGTTCTTAAAACGTTGCCTCATACCATAGTCGAAACCATATTTAAACGTGAGTTGCATCCGTTGTTTCCACACCCAGTACCCTGCTGTGAAAGCCAAAGTGCTTTTTCTGTCCCGAACTGAAGGATCCCAAAAAACATCAGAACCTTTGTCATCTGAAATTTGCAAGTTGTGACCTCCTATTATACCCAATTCAAATCGTTCTGATAAATATTGACTGATACCATATTCCAAAGTGAATCGATTACCAGGCTTTACATCAGAATCTTTTATCTTACCGTTTATTTCATAGGTTAACCCAAGCATTAAGGCTGAGGATTTATCTGCTACCGGATAATAATATCCAAATCCTTGAAACTGATTGGTCCAGAAGCCAAGGCCTAAATTTTCAGATCCTCCATTTTCATATTTTCCTGTTGGGGCAGTTACTGAATACATGAAGGTAAGATCAGTCTTCTCGAACCCCCACGAAAGGCCTAATGGAACAATAAGCAAGTCACTGAAGCCACTTAATTTACCTGAAACCGATTGGTTCAGTTCTGGAATAATAGTACCTCCATTTTGTTCGGTAACCAATGAGGCATCGGCCCATGCAATAACCGGTGCTATTCCTGCCAAATATCTTGCTCCTCCCAGAATTGTCTTTTTCGACCCCCAAGCAATAACGGGGACCGTGGCGTATGTGTCAAGATTAATATCTACATTTATATCCGGAAGTGAGGGATCAAGATTACTAAGCGAGCCACCACTAAATTTATCTCCATTTCTATCATAGAATGAATTTGTTGAAGAACGATAATTATAAACGACAACAAATAGACCCGGTGGAGGTGTTGCCATATCTCTGACCCCAATAAATGACGCCAAATAATGCCCTCCTTGTACTGGAGAGACAGATTGGGCATTTGCTTCTTTACAAAAGCCTAATACAAGCAATGCAGTTAACCATATCATCGGTTTAACCTTTAAGTTGGTTTTTGCACAATCAACGAGTTTTAAGAATTGATTTATGATCATAACATTTAATTTTAATTAGTATTGATGAGCCTTTTAGCTTATATGTTAGTATTCAATTTTTCTACCGATAATACACTCATATGTAGTTCATACAATGAGATAAGTAACCCAGATAACTGGGCCTGATCACTCATCTTCCCAATTAAGGTTGTTTCTACACCTGATTTCTTATTTCTATAAGACAAATCCATACCTGAGAGTCTTTCGGACCAGGAGGACGGTACTTTTCCCAAGACCTTGATTTGGTAAATTGCTGGTTTGGAAAAAGAGAACGTAGATTTTATATTATCGTCTGTTGCACTCATGTTTTTAGCATTTAAATTTTACTTAATTTTGATGATTTAAAGATAATGACAACAGAAAGTGCATACAATAAACTAAAGTAGAAGAATGGTAGAGATATGGAGTCATATCCTATGGAAATTGTGCATAATGCCTCTAATACCAATTCCAATTTAAAATGACTGGAATAAAATGTTCTTTTTTTTTGTATTAATGAATACTACACATA